>NZ_JBQENT010000003.1:0-221026 GCF_052044855.1 Metabacillus sp. 22489 | reverse complement strand
TACGGAATTGATGAGGGGAAGCAGGAAAAGAAATAGCCCTCCTGTCTGGCTTAGTAAGGTGGAACACCCTGAAAACCGAGGACAAGAAGGCAATATCTAATTCCTGTTTTCTACTCTACTGTTCAGTATAGGCTTCTGAGACTCTCGAGTTACAAGCCTAAATACAATCATGTTTTAGATAATTTTTATCGGGGTTTAGCTGTTGCTTATTAGTTTTCTCCATCTTGTCTAATTTGACCTGGGGATTTTCCAAGCTGTTTTCGTGTTACTTTGCTTAGGTAATTGGCATTTTTATACCCTACTAGCTGGGCAATTTCATCAACCGTATACTTTGTATGTTGCAATAATTCTGTTGCCTTTTGTAAACGGATATTTGTTAAATATTGAACAGGAGTTACGCCGGTTTCCTTTTTAAATAGGCGGCTAAAATGGTATTTTGATAATTGTGATGCTTCTGCCATTTCATCAGAGCTAATGTCTTCTTGATAATAATTTCTAGCAAATAATGCTGCGCGAATAATCCCTTCTGACCAATCTTCCATTAATTTATCGAGATTTGATAGGTATACATATAACTCCATAATAAAATGATAGGCGATGCTTGATCCTTCGTAAGCATTCGTAATTTTGCGCTCCTTTGCATCATCATATATTTTTTTAAGAAGCTTGATTGGTGTTGACTCAGGATGAAAACGGACGATTTGATTATCCGTTTCCTTCACATAATCCCAGCAGCGTTTTGCTTCATTGCCATATAAGGTCAAATATAGGAATTCCCATTTCTCAGCATCCTTTGGAAAATAATAATGATAGTTACCAGGACTACTAACAATAAATGCTTGTCCAGCACCCACTTTAAAAGTACGCCCATCAATCGATATTTCACCATGTCCTGATAATGTATATTGAAAAATGTATTTTCCCTGATCTTTACGTTCAATTCCGCTCCAATTGTATATCGTTGAATGCTGTTCATCCCACCCGACAGACCAAATTTGTGCAACATGATTGACCACATGATCGGTAAAACGAAAGACGATCGCCCCGGTTCTTTTATCCATAGCAAAATATTCCCCCTTTTCTACCCTTTTTTTATGATTGAAGCAAAATATGGGTTGTTTTATATGAAAAATCATTTCCGGAAATGTATTTAATACACAAGTAAAAACGGTTTTACTAATTTAAGCATGAGCAAAAAAGTACTCATTTATAAAATGATTTTACCATTGTAACAGGTAGAAATGAAAATTAAAATGAAGCTAACAAAAGAGAAATAATCTAAAGGAAATTTTTAGTGAAATTCGATATAATGAAGGGTGATTTAGATGAAGGAACAAATGAGAGAGCAATTTAAGAAGCTGTTTGGTAAGACTGAAGGTATTCGTAGCTTTTTTGCACCAGGTCGAGTGAATTTAATCGGAGAACACACCGATTACAATGGAGGGCATGTCTTTCCGTGTGCGCTAACATTTGGAACATATGCATTAGCCGCTTTACGAACAGACAAAACGATTCAAATGTATTCAATGAACTTTCCTGACGTAGGTGTAATCTCCATTTCACTTGATGAACCGGTGTACTTTATGGAAGAGCATGATTGGGCAAATTATCCAAAGGGTGTTTTAAAGGAATTTCTTGATAGAGGAATCGAGTTCGGGAATGGATTTGATGTCTTGTATTATGGAGATATTCCAAATGGAGCAGGCTTATCTTCTTCTGCTTCAATTGAACTTGCAACATCAGTTATGCTTCAAGGTTTGTTTGAAACAAGCTTTTCAAAAGTTGAATTAGTTAAGATGAGTCAGCATGCTGAAAATGAATTTATCGGAGTAAGCTGTGGAATTATGGATCAATTTGCGATTGGAATGGGCAAGGAAAATCACGCAATTCTCTTAGATTGTCAAAGCCTGCAATTTAAATACAGTCCAATTATCCTTAAGGATGCATCACTTGTTATTGCAAATACAAATAAACGCAGAGCATTAGCGGATTCGAAATATAACGAAAGACGCTCAGAATGTGAAAGAGCGCTAAAGGATTTGCAAAATGAACTTGATATTCAATCACTAGGAGAGCTAACGCCAGAACAATTTGAAAATCACCGTCATCTTATCGTAAATGAAATTGATCAAAAACGAGCGAAACATGCAGTCTATGAAAATGCTCGGACAATTCTAGCAGTTGAGAAATTACAACAAGGTGATATCGAAAGCTTTGGTCAATTAATGTGTGATTCACATACATCATTACGAGATGACTATGAAGTGACAGGATTTGAATTAGATACTTTAGTTGAGGCAGCGTTAAATCAACAAGGGGTCATAGGCTCGAGAATGACTGGAGCAGGATTTGGCGGCTGTACAGTATCCATTGTAGAGAATGAAAAAATTGATCAATTTATTGAAGAGGTAGGCAAGGCATACAAGGAAAAAACAGGATTAACAGCTGATTTCTACGTTGCAAATGTTGGGGATGGCGCGAGAGAAATAATTTAATTTTGGAGGGATTTACATGGCAGTATTAGTATGTGGTGGAGCAGGTTATATCGGTAGTCATGCTGTTTCAGAGCTTTTAGACCGAAATGAAGAGGTTATCGTCGTTGATAATTTGCAAAAGGGTCATAAACCAGCAGTATTAGAAGGAGCAAAGCTTTATACAGGTGACTTACGTGATGAAGCATTTTTAAAACAAGTATTTGCGGAGAACAAAATTGAAGCAGTTATTCATTTTGCAGCAGACTCTCTTGTTGGTGAAAGTGTTGAAAAGCCACTTCAATACTATGAAAACAATGTATACGGAACGATGTGTTTATTAAAGGTTATGACAGAGTTTGGTGTTGATAAAATTGTCTTTTCATCAACAGCAGCAACTTATGGTGAAGCGGAAAATATTCCAATTTTAGAAACCGATCCGACTGTGCCAACTAATCCATATGGTGAAACGAAGCTCGCGGTAGAAAAAATGCTGAAATGGAGCAAGCAAGCATATGGTTTAAACTATGTCGTTTTACGTTACTTTAATGTTGCAGGAGCCCATATGGAGGGAAAATTAGGTGAGGATCATCAGCCAGAGTCTCATTTAATCCCAATCATTTTACAGGTTGCCCTTGGTCAACGCGAAAAAATTATGATTTTTGGAGACGACTACAATACAGCAGATGGCACATGTATTCGCGATTATATTCATGTGACAGACCTAGCGGATGCACATATTTTAGCGATTGAGAAACTTCGAAAAGAAAACGAAAGTGCTACCTATAATCTTGGAAATGGCAATGGCTTCTCTGTAAAAGAAGTAATTGAAACAGCAAGAAAAGTAACAGGTCACCCTATTCCAGCAGAGGTTGCACCGAGACGTGCAGGAGATCCAGCTATCTTAATTGCCTCATCAGAAAAGGCAATGAAAGAGCTGGGCTGGAAGCCAAAATATGCCGACCTTCATACAATTATTGAAAGCGCATGGAAATGGTTCCAAGCGAATCCAAACGGATATACAAAATAAAGTTAATGAATGAGGGGTTTATCCCCTCACATCTCTATTATTTTTCTAAAATTTACTTCCAGTTATATATGCCTTGTTGGGGGATGATGTCATGTCTATTCTAATCGATTATGAAATTGAACGACTTTTACAATTTGCATTAAAAAAACAACTTATTTCCAAATGGGACCTTGATTTAGTGCGTAATAAAATATTAGATGTTTTCCAGCTGACAGATATTAAGCAGGTTACTGTACCAAATGAGGATCTTGCCTCACCAGTTCTAATTTTAGAGCGGATGTTGGATTGGGCCTTTGAAAACGGACAATTACCAGAAAATACTGTAACTTACCGTGACTTGCTTGATACAAAAATAATGGGATGTCTCGTTCCTTCACAAAGCGAAGTCATCCGTCACTTCGAAGAGAATGTCCGAAAGTATGGTCCTAAGGAGGCAACAGCTTCGTTTTATCAGTTCTCCCAGGATGTTCATTATATTCGGACGGATCGAATTGCTAAAAATGAAAAATGGTTAGCTCCAACAGAATATGGCGACTTGCAAATGACGATTAATCTCTCTAAGCCTGAAAAAGACCCGGTAGCAATTGCTGCTGCGAGAAATTTGCAAAAAAGCGATTATCCAACATGCTTGCTTTGCAAAGAAAATGTAGGCTATGCAGGTAGACTTAATCACCCGGCAAGACAAAACCATCGAATTATTCCTGTTACGCTCGAAGATGAACAATGGTTTCTCCAATTTTCTCCATATGTTTATTATAACGAGCATGCAATTGTACTATCGGGTGAGCATAAACCAATGAAAATATCAAAGCAGACTTTCACAAAGCTGCTGCAATTTGTTGAGCAATATCCACATTATTTTTTAGGCTCAAATGCAGACTTACCAATCGTTGGTGGCTCGATATTAAGCCATGATCATTTCCAGGGTGGATATCATACCTTTCCAATGGAAGTAGCTGAAATGGAGTATAGCTTTACGCTCGATAAATATCCAACCGTTCAACTTGGAACAGTCAAATGGCCAATGTCTGTCCTACGTCTTCAAGGGCTAAATCAACAGGATTTAATCGATGCTGCGGATGATATTTTACGTGAATGGAAGAAGTATAGTGATGAATCTGTTGAAATTATTGCTTTCACAGGTGAAACTCCACATAATACGATTACACCGATTGCTCGAAGAAGAGGAGAGCTTTTCGAATTAGATTTAGTCCTCCGCAATAATCGAACAAGTGATAAGCATCCATTCGGTATTTTTCACCCTCACGAAGAGGTTCATCATATAAAAAAGGAAAATATCGGGCTTATCGAGGTCATGGGATTAGCGGTTCTACCAGGTAGATTACTTGAGGAATTAAAAGCAATAGCTGAGATTTTAGACAGCAATGAAGATCTATCAGTGATTTTAGAAAACAGTGAGCTTACAAAGCATTATGATTGGGTTGTTAAGCTAAAAGATAGGCTTACACCTGAACGGAAACAGTCAAGCTATCAATTATTGCTAGAGGATGTTGGCAATATATTTGCTACTATCCTAGGTCATGCAGGTGTGTTTAAGCGTGATGAAGCAGGTAAGCAAGCGTTTCAACGTTTTATAAAGGAAATGCAAAACAATATAAAATAAATCAGAGATGCTAGTATAAGATAATTATATATCGGACATACTGATCTTAATCCCCCCCTTTATTTTTAATATATTGTTTTCGGAATTTGTATTTCCGAGTTTGCTCTAGTGTATAGACTAGAGCTTTTTTTATTGTCTAGGAAAATGATAAAATTTTGAAACTGAGGATAAGTGCAAGACATCTCAGTGCCTATCCTCGAGGTCATAAACTTGTCGGAACTGTTCAAGGTGCTTATGCTTTCTTATTCAGTCAACGACATTCTATTTTTTGTTTTACCTATGATAAGATAAATAATAGATTGTAAGAAAAGGTGATAAATGATGAAACTTTCTATCGTGATTGTTACATATAATAGGCTCCCTGAACTTGCTGAGCTTCTCGAATCAATCTTAAGACAAACGGTAGCTCCATATGAAATTATCATCGTGAATGATGCAGGGGAAAGTGTCACACCGTTAGTGGAGTTATATCCAGAATTGCCGATAAAGGCAATAACCTTAAAGGAAAATGTTAAGCATGTTCATGCAAGAAATATTGGTGTAAGCTATGTAACAGGAGATGTAATCATGCTTTGTGATGATGATGATTTCCTTACAAAGCAGCATATTGAATTTGTACGAAATGAACTTAAGGATGCAGATTTCATATACTCAGATGCAGAAATTGTCAGCTTTGAAAAAAAAGGAAACACACGCATTCCTTTATCAAGAAGGACATTTGCCTATCACTATAGTCTTGAGGAAATGAGAAAGTTTTCAACCTATATTCCTTCAGGAAGTGCGTATAAAAAAGCATTACATGACAAAATTGGATTATTTGATCCTGATGTTCATAATTATTGGGATTGGGACTTTTTCCTCCGAGCAGCTAAAGTATGTGAAATAAAAAGAATACCTATTGCTAGTGTTATCTATGCTTTTTCAGAAGCAGGAGACAATCAATCATCAGAATTTACCGATAGAAGAAAACATTATTTAGACAAGCTGTGTGAGAAGCATCAACTCGGCAATCTACCACAAAAAAACTTTTTCGTTTTATTAGAAGAACCAGCGATGAAAAAGCGTGAGGCAGAAACGAAAATTGTTTGGGATGGTAAGCCAATTTATACAAGATTCGGGAGGGCAGACTATGCACCATTCAATAAATAATGATTGGGCAACGCGATTAAGCTCCCAGTTTGAACAGCCATATTATCAAGAGCTTCTTGAATTTTTAGAGGAAGAATATAAAAACAACGTTGTTTTTCCAGCAAAAGATAAGGTTTTTACTGCTTTAAATGAAACATCATATGATTCTGTAAAAGCAGTTATTCTTGGACAGGACCCGTACCATGGTGAAGGACAAGCGGAAGGTCTCAGCTTTTCGGTACAGCCTGAAGTGAAGCTTCCCCCATCACTACGCAATATTTTTATCGAATTACAAGACGATATTGGCTGTGAACAACCTGCAAATGGCTCGCTTATGAAATGGGCAAAAGAGGGTGTGCTGTTATTAAACACAGTCTTAACAGTAAGAAAAGGCAGTCCAAATTCACATAAAGGTAAAGGCTGGGAACGATTAACAGATGAAGTAATCTCTCATTTAAATAGACGCGAGGAACCAATTGTCTTTATTTTGTGGGGGAAGCATGCTGGCGAAAAAAAGCAACTTATTACTTCGCCACAGCATCATATCATTGAAAGTCCCCACCCTAGTCCATTTTCAGCAAGAAAGGGCTTTTTTGGAAGCAAACCTTTTTCCAAAACAAACGCTTATTTAAAACAGCATCACATTCGTGAAATTGACTGGAGCTTATAATTGTTTTTAGTTTCCTGAAAAGGAGTAAACAATAATGAAGGACGCGCAAATAAATTGTTTGAAATGCAAATATTTTTATATAACATGGGATAAGAGTTTCCCAAATGGCTGTCGTGCGTATGGCTTTAAGTCAGCCACCAGACCTGCTGTAATGGTGAAGCAATCATCAGGAACGGCATGTCTTAAATTTAAACCAAAGGGGTAACAAAAATGATGAATATTCATGTTTCAAAGCTCCTGCAAAAGATGGAGGAAGAGCTGACAAAAGCAAAACAAAGTGCTTCAGATAAAGAAATAAGGGAAAGATTGATCGTTATTCAATCGCTATGTGACGTCATTCTCGATGAACAAAAGAATTCGTTACACATACCTTCACCACAACCAAATCAAATTAATCCTGCTGAGCTTCAAAAAATGATGGGAAATTTTTCATCTGCACCTAAGCCACAGCAGACATCGTCAAATCTTTACAAAGAAGATGATGCGAACGGGGATTCCCTATTCGATTTTTAATTCCATTGGAAGAAGAAACTCCCCAAACAAATTCATCATATTATAACCTTATCAGGACACACTGATAGTAAATCCAATTGGAGGTTTATAATATGGCTTACGATGATTTGTTTGAAATGGGGAGAGGGAGATTTGGTTTAGATATGTTTAGTCCTGCTTCCCAAGCAAAAGTTTCACATGACCGTTATGATGTATATGTAAACGACGATTTCGTCGGTCAAAAATACTTGCTTACTGCACAGGAATCGGTTCATGATATTGATGAATTTCTCATGAACGAAGGACAAAAGGATTTCCATTCTTATTTAGATGGTGATCATTACTATATTAGAACTCAAACAAATGAACAAAGCATATCAAATGTGTTAAAAGTTTATTTGCAAAATCGCTAGAGCCTTTAAGTAGGCTCTTATTTTTTTATATGTAGGAAAGTAGTTTTAAAAAAACAGAAGTTCTCAAAAATCTTTCACAATTTCATAAGTTGAAATGAGCGAATTCTAGGGTAAGATGATAAAAGAGGAGGTTGGTTGAATGAAGCTGTTTCTTATTTTAGGTGCAATTAATGGATTTTTAGCTGTTGCGTTAGGAGCATTTGGGGCACATGGGCTAGAAGGGAAGATTCCCGAAAAATACATAAAAACGTGGCAAACAGGTGTTACGTATCAAATGTTTCACGCTGGCGGGCTGTTTGTCATTGCGTTTTTAGTGGATAAGCTAGCGAATGTTGGGCTGCTAACTGCTGCTGGTTGGTTGTTTTTCATTGGTATTATCTTATTTTCCGGTAGTCTTTATGTGTTAAGTGTGACACAAATTAGTGTGTTGGGAGCTATCACTCCGTTAGGTGGGCTTGCCTTTTTAGCTGGCTGGCTTCTAATTGGATATGTTGCAATTCGCTTTTTATAAAATAAAGCTTTTTTCGTAAACATGAATGCTTTTTATTAATTTAAAATAAAGAGGCCTATTCTCAATTATTGTGGAATAGGCCATTTTAGTTTACCTTATTTTCTAGGCTGAAAGGTAGCTAGTGCATATTGAGGATCGTATACTAGCTCTTCATCAAATGTTACATAATCTAAGTATACCATGAGTAATAAATAACGCATGCCTGTTTGCGGGTCACTAAGAATTAGATGATCGCGACCAGCTGCTTCAATAACCCCTTTAAAGATTTTCGCATTCCATTCACGATTGTTTTCAAAGGTCATATAGACAGTTGCGACCTTCCCGCGATTTAATCGTAAAATATTTTCTACATAGGATTGTTCTAATGGAAGCATACCAGGGATGTTTTGAGCGACACCTTGTTGCTGCGCAGGCAATGGAAATGATTGTATTAGCGGGAATCCTTGTTGACCTCCAAACTGAGCACCAGGATAAGGGTATGTAGCATATGGTTGACCTCCTGCACCTTGCATGCTCATTGGTTGCATTTGCATTCCGGCTCCTCCCCCTATACCTTGCATAGTCGATGGTTGCATTTGTCCTCCTCCTGCACCTTGCTGATTAAAGCTATAAGGTGGTGCTTGTGTTGATTGTCTTTTTTCATTTGCCATTTGTAACCCTCCTTATTAAATAAAAACTTGAACAAGCGGATTGTGATGGAAGATAAAAGCAGTGTGGTTTGTAATGACTTATATGCCATTGATTAAACAAATGTGCAAGTTATTCTATTAGATGGTTAACCATAGTGAGAATGTTGCTTGAACAGCTTTTTAACTTGAACGTGCAAGCAATTAAACATCCGCTTTACGTATAAGGAATAACCCCATTTTCTTAATCTACTTTTGATAGCAGTCATGCGAAAAGGGAGCATGATTCAATCTTTGCTCATTCATATGTATGTTAAAGGAGATGCTCTTATGACTTTTCATTTATCAATTTAGTGGATAGAAAGGAGACGTATAAAAATAGGGGATAGTTGTTTTGTTGTTAAAAAAACCTGTTGAAATCGATTACCAACAATCGTATTTCCAAAACAGCAAAAAAGAGGCTATCTCAAAACATAAGGGTCAGACCCTTCCTGAGACAGCCTCGCATTACTTTTTATTGAATAGCAAAAAACGGTTGGATTTTTTCTGCGTTTAAAAGGTTTCCGACAAAGAAGGAACCGAATTCACCGTAACGTGCGCTTACTTCGTCAAAACGCATTTCATAAACGAGCTTTTTGAATTGGAGAACATCATCTGAGAATAATGTCACACCCCATTCATAATCATCAAAACCGACAGAGCCAGTAATGATTTGCTTCACCTTTCCAGCATAGGAACGACCGATTAAGCCATGGCTTTTCATTAATTCACGGCGTTCTTCCATAGATAAAGAATACCAGTTATCATTTCCTTGACGGCGCTTATCCATTGGATAGAAGCATGCGTATTTAGATTGTGGAAGCTTTGGATACAATCTTGCGCGAACATGTGGGTTTTCATATGGGTCTTCATTGCTTTGACCTGCTAAGTAATTACTTAGTTCCACAACAGACACATAAGAATATGTAGGAATCGTAAATTCCGCAAGCTTTGTTTTATTAAATTCAAGCTCGATTGCATTTAGCTCATCCATTGTAGGGCGGAGAATCATGATCATAAAGTCAGCTTTTTGACCAACTATTGAATAAAGAGCATGACTGCCTTTGTCTGCATTCTGGGCAGTTCCCCATTTCTCAAGTAAACCTAAAAATTCATCGATGGCAGCTTGGCGCTCATCGTTTGTTAACAGCTTCCATGATGGCCAATCAATTGAACGGAAATCATGTAAACAATACCAGCCGTCTAACGTTTGTGCTGCTTCACTCATATATATTCACTCCTAAAGATTGATAGAAAATGTTTATATGTTAACTATATCATAGTTTGTCCATCCGACAGTATGAATAAAACTTGAACAAATGAGTAAGTTTGACAATTGTGGGGCATCATTTCTTATGAGAAAGTGAAAATAAAATAAGTGAAAATTTAGAAAGTAAAGACTTTTAGGTGTAAGCGTTATTATCATAAGGATATGTTTGAATTTAATAATAAGTGGAGTATTCTTAAGGAAGAGGTTTTTCTTTACATATCAAGGAGGTTTTTAACGTGTCAGATTTATTTGCGACATTAAAGGAAAAAGTGAGCGGACAACAAATTAAAATTGTTTTCCCAGAAGGAACGGATGAGCGTATTTTAACAGCTGTTCATCGTCTAGCTAGTGAAAATATTTTACAGCCAATCCTAATTGGAAATCAAGATGAAATTTCGAAAAAGGCAAGTGAACTTAACGTTTCTTTGGATGGTATCGAAGTGTACGATCCGAAGCAATACGATGCAATGGAAGAGCTAGTGGCAGCTTTTGTTGAAAGACGTAAAGGGAAAGCAACGGAAGAGGATGCACGTAAAATTCTATTAGACGAAAACTACTTTGGAACAATGCTTGTTCATCTTGGAAAAGCACAAGGGCTTGTAAGTGGAGCGGCTCATTCAACAGCTGATACAGTACGTCCTGCTCTACAAATTATTAAAACAAAGCCAGGCATTAAAAAGACTTCAGGTGTATTCATTATGGTACGTGAAGAAGAGAAGTACGTATTTGCAGACTGTGCAATCAATATTGCTCCTGACAGCCAGGATCTAGCGGAAATTGCTGTTGCAAGTGCTGAAACAGCAAAAATGTTTGATATCGATCCACGTGTTGCACTTTTGAGCTTCTCGACAAAAGGATCTGCAAAATCACCAGAAACAGAAAAGGTAGCAGAAGCAGTTAACATAGCGAAGGAATTAGCTCCAGATTTAGTTTTAGATGGAGAGTTCCAATTTGATGCAGCATTTGTACCATCTGTTGCAGAAAAGAAGGCTCCAGGCTCTGTTCTAAAAGGTGATGCAAATGTTTTTGTATTCCCAAGCCTTGAAGCAGGAAATATTGGCTATAAAATTGCGCAACGCTTAGGAAACTTTGAAGCAGTTGGACCAATTTTACAAGGGTTAAATAAACCTGTAAATGATTTATCACGTGGCTGTAATGCAGAGGATGTTTATAAGTTAGCGTTAATTACAGCTGCTCAAGCGTAATTTAACAATTGTTCGAGCTCACCTAGGTAATGGGTGGGCTCTTTTTTGTATATTTTGGATAATAACCAAGCTAATAAGTATATTTGATATAATAACGGTATAACTAGCATAAGGGTGAAGAATTTGTATGAACTCATTAATTGAACAGCCGCAATGGAGAATAGTCGATCAATCTAGCTTAGGTCCGCAATTCGAGGCTAAACAATCATTTGCAATAGATGATACATTATGTACAACTGTTGGAAAACTTGAATCACCGCCAACAGCTCGCACATGGGTGCATCACAATACAATAGTCCTTGGGATTCAAGATACAAAGCTACCATACTTAAAAGATGGGATTAATTTTTTGCAAGAGAGAGGCTACCACGTAATCGTAAGGAATTCAGGCGGTCTTGCGGTTGTATTAGATAAGGATGTTATGAACATTTCATTAATTTTCCCAGATCTTGAAAAAGGAATTGATATCAATCGGGGCTATGAAGCGATGTTCGAATTGATTAAATCTATGTTAAAGGAGCATGGCAACAAGGTAGAGGCGCGGGAAATTATTGGCTCCTATTGTCCTGGAAGCTATGATCTTAGCATAAATGGAAAGAAATTTGCAGGGATTTCACAGCGGAGATTGCGCAACGGTATCGCTGTTCAAATTTATTTATGTGTGTCTGGGAGTGGTGAGGAGCGAGCAGATTTGATTCGTCAATTTTATGACGTATCTCTTAAAGGCGAGCAAACGAAACTCACTTTTCCAACTATCAAACCAGAAACAATGTCCTCACTAAGCGATTTGTTACAAGAGAACGTAACAAATGAAACGATATTATTTGATTTATTCACAACATTAAAGGAACATAGTGGGCAATTACTTTCATCATCATTGACAGCAGATGAGCAGCTATTATATGAGCAAAACCTAGTGAGAATGATAGAACGAAACGAAAAGGTATTCTCAAAAATTGAATAGAAATGGGAGGCTGTTTAGAAAGGGCCTGACCTGGGGCCAGACCCTTTCGTTTTACGGCAGTCTCTATTCAGCTTCTATGACTTCTTTGTTACCTTCTAGTCTCTCGAGTATTCTTCTTTTTCGATATAGCATCATGCCTGTTTCAGCTAAATCATTGATCATCGAGCGGTTTGTAAGGGCACCAAATACCATTCCAGCAATTGGAACCATTTGCAAAAGCTTTTTCCAGCCAAATTGGTCGCGGTATGTGTAAACAACCTCGCGCCAGCCTTGAAGCTGTGAAATTACTTCACTTTTGGACTGTTCATTTTTATAAAAGTTTGCTAACTCATTTAAAATGGCTTCCTTCCCGACGACATCAGCTGATGAGAATTGCAAGCACTTAATGATGAATATGCGCTCTTCTCGTTCGTTAGGGTCATAGCCATAGGCAATCGCAATATCCTGAAGCGTTTTTAGTGAAAGTCCAAGAATAACTGGAATATCAACAGCAAGTGTGAAGATTCCTCCGATGCCTGTTGTTGCACCTTGAATCGTTGCAAACTGGCTGCGATTTGTTTTGAGATCCTTGCTAACAGCATCCATCGTTGATAATGGAAGTGAAGGTATTTCATCTACTGTTAAGGAATCATTTTTTGAATAGTGTTGTAGTTTTTTTAATATCGTATGTTCCTTCGTTAAATATTGTCCACCAGTTTGGACATATTGCCCAATTTCATCTAGTAAAACTCCAATTTTCTTTTGAATGAAGGCAGGAGTTAATTTATCTAGTAATTTAAATGGAAGCCTCCCAATCTTTTCCCAGAACCATAATCCCTTTTGATCCTGCTCCCATTCCTCAATCGTTTTTAATTCAGACTGTAACCATTCCTTTGTTTCCAATATAATCCAACCTTTACTATTAGCGTTATAGAACATACTACGTTTTTTTCGTTTAATTAGTTTCAAAAATAATTTTTGCCTCTGTTATAGTGAAATTCTTACTAGTATCCACTTTTCTATAAGGGATTTTTAATACAATTCCCAAAGAAGCTCACATATCGTCTCTAACAAATATAACGTTGCAAAAGCAATTATAAGATATATCTTCCATTTTATACATATTATTAGCTAAAAGTAGAAGGGTGATACGGACTAAAAAACGCCTTGATCCCATGTAATTAAGGCATCAAGGCGTTGTTTCAAGCATTCTATTATTATTCAGCAAGCTTTTCTAAATTTCCATTTCGGTCCATTTTAAATGTAGTAGGAGACGTACGATCCTCTTCATCAAATAATACAAGCTTTCTTGCTCGATTCATAATTTTCATTAATGTTTCATAGTCTTCTTGGACCGTAACAGTATCTTGTTCAAGCTTTGCTACCTTTTTCTTCAATTCTTCATTTTCTGTAGACAGTTCTTGGTTTTCACGCTTAAGACGAGTGTTTTCACTCATTAAAGCTTCAGAATGATCACTTGTTGATTTATAAGACTGTAAGAATGTGATGACCTGATCCATCGTTAACTTATTCGTTGCTGTAGGCTGCATAGGTCTAGCGATTGTTTTTGTAGCTTGAGTAGTTCCAGTTTCTGGTAGATTTGCTTTTACATCCTCATCTGCAGGCATTACCTCAGCCATATGATTCTCTAAAGCTGACATCATCGTAAGCTCTTCTTGTTCATCTAAATCAATAGAAGGAACCTCTGGTGAATAAAGAAGCTGCTTTTTAACAGGCTGTCCTTTTCCGAGGGCTCTCATTCGTTGCTTGCGTTGTTTTTTTGCTAGTTGTAATGCTTTTTCATAATCGTGACGAACGACAGCATTCCAGCGAAAACCACATGCAGCTGATGTGCGGTTAAGCTTATCGCCTACCTCTTCAAAAGCGTTTAGCTGGGTACTCCCTTCGCGAACATGTCTAAGGACAGTTTCTGCTAGTAATAAATCATTCTCTTGAGACCATGCGTCTTGTCTTTGTTTCATAATTTTTCCAACTCCCTAAAATAAATAAATGTTTTTCCAAATAACTGTTAATAAGCATGGACAAGTTATCGCCATTTTATTCATTTTTGTTACGAGGATAGTAGATTTTTTTATAAAACCTTAAGGATTTTATTCATTTGGGACGTTTTGACAATATATCTTTTAGCTTTAGAATCTACTACAAATGGAATTTCCTCCTAAAAATAGAAGTGCTTTATCATACTTGCATTGCTAATTGAATAGCGGTAAAATATTTTTTAGCGAAAAAATGAGATTGATGTAGGATAAACTCCTCAATAAATAGATGGTGGGTTTTCCATCATATTCGGTTAGTTAGAAAGGGTTGTACAAAATTATGGCAAACGAATTTCGAATTTGTGATGATTGCCAAGCAACGAACATAAAAACTTTAATACCACGTTTAAAAGAAATTGATGCAGATGCAACAATTGATATTGCTTGCCAATCATATTGTGGACCAGGTAGAAAAAAAGCTTTTGCTTTTGTCAATAATCGTCCTGTGGCAGCACCAACGGAAGACGAATTAATTGAAAAAATTGAAAACAAGCTAAAAAAATAACATCACCTTTGTAAAGTCTCTACAACGGTGATTTTTTTATGAATGTTTTCGAGTTTTAAAAGAGGAAAATTGTAAAATTGTAGGTGTTAATGTCTAGTTGAAGTAGCTATAATAAAAACAAGTGTTATTGATTAGTGTTAGTGTCTATTAGGCACTTTTGTATTTTTTTAATGTTGAGCTACAACGCCTAGTCTCATGAGGGTATGAGTCAGCTAAGAACCCTAAAAGAGATAGAGACTTTCTTGATGTGTTGTCTTTATCCTCACAGGGTCACTAACAAGGCGTATTCGCTTTTTTATTAAGTCGGAACGGAAGTGGGAAGACAATGGCAAATACAAAATTGTCTGAGGAGAAGGTTTTTAAGGATCCCGTTCACCGCTATATACATGTTCGAGATAAATTGATTTGGGATCTGATCGGGACAAAGGAATTTCAACGGTTACGAAGGATTCGTCAGCTTGGGACGACATTTTTCACCTTTCATGGAGCAGAGCATAGCCGGTTTAATCATTCATTGGGTGTTTATGAAATTGTTAGACGAATTGTTGATGATGTTTTTAAAGGGAGACCGCAATGGAATGATGAAGAAAGAATGCTATGTCTTTGTGCGGCGTTATTACATGATTTAGGACATGGTCCTTTTTCACATTCATTCGAAAAGGTATTCCATCTCGATCATGAGGATTATACACAGGCGATCATTTTGGGAGATACAGAGGTTCATGCAGTTCTCTGTGAGAATGGGAAGGATTTTCCAAAAAAGGTTGCCGAAGTGATTGCAAAAACATACGAAAATAAACAGGTTGTAAGTTTAATATCAAGCCAGATTGATGCAGATAGGATGGATTATCTTCAGCGGGACGCCTATTATACGGGTGTGAGCTATGGGCATTTTGATATGGAACGGATTTTACGTGTGATGCGTCCTCGAGAAGATCAGGTCGTAATTAAGAGCAGCGGGATGCATGCGGTTGAGGATTATATTATGAGCCGTTACCAAATGTATTGGCAGGTATATTTTCATCCTGTTACACGTAGTGCGGAAGTGATTTTAACAAAGATTCTTCATCGTGCTAAACAGCTTCATCAGGAATTTTATTCGTTTAAGCATGAACCGCTACATTTTTACTCTTTATTTGAAGATGAAATGACATTAGCGGACTATTTAAAATTGGATGAGTCTGTTATTTTGTATTATTTTCAGGCTTGGCAGGATGAAGATGATGCGATTTTAAGTGATTTATGTACGCGATTTATGGACCGCAAGCTGTTTAAATATGTTGAGTTTAACCCAAATGTGCAAATGATGACACTGATGGAACTCACGGCGTTATTTAAAAAGGCTGGAATTGATCCCGAATATTATTTAGTTGTCGATTCGTCATCAGATTTGCCATATGATTTTTATCGGCCTGGTGAGGAGGAGGAACGTTTACCAATTCATCTGCAAATGTCGAATGGAGACATTCGAGAGCTATCACGAGAATCAGAAATTGTTGATGCCATATCGGGAAAAAGAAGGACAGATCATAAGCTATATTTTCCTTTGGATTTATTAGAGGATTTATCAACGAAGCGTACGGCGAAGAAAAAAATATTAGAATTATTAGGATTAGCTAACTAAATCGAGAGAGATATAACGTTGAACATAGAAAGAGTTAGGAGATGACGGGGCTTTGATGAAAGAACATGCTAAGCTGATGAAGGTTATTTCATCAGCTGGTGAAATTATTGGTCGTAAAAAGCTGCAAAAGATGATTTATATTGCAAAGAAGGTTAATCTTCCTTTTTATGAAAAATATAACTTTCATTTTTATGGACCTTATTCAGAGGAATTAACACTTCGAATTGAAGAGCTTTGCAATTTAGGATTTATAAATGAGGTTCATGAAAAAAAGGGTGGCTACTTTCAATATCGTTATTCATTAACAGACGCTGGACAAGAATTTTTAGGCCATTATGAGCTTGATTTGCCGCCATTAAAGGATTTTATGCTAGATTTAAATGAACAAAATTCAAGATTTTTAGAGTTAGTATCAACGGTTTTATACTTTGAAGGACTTGAAAAAGATGAAGTGAAGGATAAGGTGTTTACGTTAAAAAGCAAACAGCGTTATACAGAAGAGGAAATCGACGAGGCTTATCAGTATATTGAAAAAATTAGAGATTTAGTAACGAAGGAGCTTACAAAACATTAAAGAGTGCACGGGTGGAAAGAATTTTTCTTTCCTATTTTTTTTGCTTAGATTAGGAGTATATAAGGTGCTTAAAAGGGCTGCTCAAAAGATTTACCTTATTGAGTCAGCCTTTTGTTACTTTGCAGTATTTCTATTCATCACTTAGTCTTTTTCCGCCAACAGCATAATGATTTTTTGACATTTCTTCAATGAAGACGACAATTTTTTCATCAGGTGCTCCTGTTGTTTCAGAGACGGCAGCAGTTACTTTTTCCACTAATGCCTTCTTTTGCTCCTCTGTACGGCCTTCTAGCATTTTAACAGTTACATATGGCATATGTCCCATCCTTTCAAAAATATGTATCGCTGGTGAACATTTTGCTTGGAAAATGTATTCAGCCTGTAAATATAGTATACTTTAAGCGAGTACGTTTGCATAACCTCACATAAAGGAGAATGAGATGGAAAGATTAGAAGAAACGATAGGACAGTTTTTGGCGTTTCCATTACAAATGATTCCGTATGTTGTCATTACATTAGTTGTAGCCTTCACATTTCATGAGTTTGCCCATGCATATGTTGCCTATAAATTTGGAGATCCTACTGCTAAAAGGCAGGGGAGACTAACGCTATCACCGTTAGCCCATTTGGATCCGTTTGGTACGATTCTTATTTTTATTGCAGGCTTCGGTTGGGCAAGGCCGGTACCGGTTAATCGCTACTTTTTTAAAAGACCTCGACTTGCAGGTGTTTTAGTATCTGTAGCAGGTCCATTAAGCAATTTAGTGATCGCTTTTCTTGGAACAGCTATATGGTATATTCTTATATCAACGAAAATATTAATGGCTCTGCCAGAATCGATGATGTACGGTCTAGAGGACTTTTTTAATATATTTGTATCACTTAATGTCATGCTATTTATTTTCAATCTACTACCGTTTCCACCGTTAGATGGGTATCGAATTATTGAAGATTTAGCACCAGCACATATTCGTGCTAAAATGACACAATATGAAAGCTATGGGATTATTATCTTTCTCATTCTTGTCATTACACCGCTTGATCAGTACATTATTCAACCGATTTTTGCTGTCGGTCGACCATTAGTGATGGAGATGTTCCATTTCTTATTAAGCCCGATTATTTAACTACATAAAATAGTTTAAAGAAACAAATGGTTATAAAGAAGGAGGATTACTTATGGAGGAAAAGAAAAAGAAGAAAAGTATTGGCTTTAATATCATCAAAAATGACCCAACGGATGGTCACGGAGGGTTCGGTGTAGGTGCATTAAGCCTTGATAATGTATCCCCGGTATTTGTTGATATTGAAGAGGGCGAGGCCTTTGTTGATATTGGTGCAATGCATGCTAGAAGTGCTGTTGAGAAGGGCATTAAGTTTCTAAAAAATAAAGAGGAAGTACCAAATGGAAAACCATATTGGCTCGTTTGGGTAACAATTGATCGAAAAGCGGAGGGTCCATATTATGCCGGTGTTGCAGCATGTGAAATGACTGTGGATCGCTCGATTAGAAGAGGGTATAAATCTCTTCCTGAGCATGTAAACCGAATGGATAAATCAATGAAAAGACATATTATCGTTGACCATATGGATGACCGCTCTAAGGAAATTCTTGCAAATTATTTAAAAAATCATGACCAAGGCATGTGGGAGCGCTCTGAGCAGAAGCTGAAGGATGATTTAAACGCAAACTGAAAATATGTCGAAACTGTGACACTTTCGTGAACAAATTGGTAATATCTTGTGAATTTCCCTTAAAGTTAGTAGACTAAGGTTAAGTTTATAAAACTAGGACATAAAAAGCCCCGAGCATATTTGTTCGGGGTTTTTTATTGTTTGGAAATTATAAAATTTTGAAATTTTGGTGAAGCGCACGACATCTAACTCCGGCGCTAAGCCCTCAAAGCTACAAGCCTAGGAATTGATAGTAAGAGCAAGCACCTTCCATTCATTTGCGTCTTGTGCTTGTCGGGGCTGACCAAGGTGCTTCCGCTTTTCTATTTGTCTAGCTCCAGCGCCTAGCCCCTCGAGGTCACAAGCCACATAGGAATTGAAGGCAAAGAACACCTTCATTTCCTATGCGTCTTGTGCTTGTCGGGGCTAAACGAGGCGCTTTCGCTTTTCTGGTTACCACCATTTAAACAGTTTTTCGAAAAGTCCTTCTTCTTTATTGTTTTTCTCTTTCTTTGCTTTGTCTTCGGATTTTTTGTTTGATTTGTGTTCTTTACAGTATTCAGTTGGTTCAGTGCCTTCCACAAAATAGGTCAATCTGCGAACGGGGCAATCTTTTGTTGCCAGCTTGCCGCTTGCTGGGTTAATGTATACGCCAACAACACCATCAGGAGGACGGAATGCTTTGACGGATTCGTCTTCTAATGATTCCTCCATGAAATTTGCCCAGATTTTTTTAGCGTAGCTTCTTTCCTGAACTAAATTGATCGATTTCCCTTTATCATAGCCTGTCCATACTCCTGCGACAATTTGTGGAGAGAAGCCGACCATCCAGCTATCAGTCGATGTTGTACCAGATTTACCGGCATATTCCCTTGTTAATGTTGATGCAATTGTCTGCCCTGTTATTGAGGTGTAATCATTTAACTTCGGATCAAACATCCCTGTCATCATATGTGTTGTAACAAAGGCAGCTTGCTTATCTAATATTTGCTCTTTTTCCTTACTGCTTTTATAAATAAGCTTGCCGCTTGCATCCTCAATTTTTGTGACAAAGGTTGGTTCAATTTTTTTCCCACCGTTTCCTAAAATACCGTACGCATTGACTAAGTCAATTAACCGTACAGGTGAGGTACCTAAAGCAGTCGATGGGATTTGTTTCATTTTCGTCTTTAATCCAAACTGTTCACCGGATTTTACAAGCTTATCCATTCCGAGAAACATATGTGTTTTAACAGCATAAATATTGTCGGATAAAGCAATTGCTTGAAGCATCGTTATAAAGTCATTTGCATAATAGCCATTATAGTTACTCGGTTTATATGTTGCTTTGCCATTATCATACTTGAACGTTGTTGGCTCACTTTTCATTTCTGTGGATGGAGTGAAGCCGTTTTCGATCGCTGTATAATATAATAATGGCTTTATCGCTGAACCAGGCTGTCTAACTGCTTGAGTAGCCCGATTGAACGGACTTTTATCATATTCACGTCCACCAATTAATGCTTTTACATGACCTGTAGAAGGCTCTAATGCAACAAAGCCTGCTTGAATATCTGATGATTGATCGATAGAACTGTTCATTAGTTTTTCTGCGGTTTCCTGCATTGTGATGTCTAGTGTAGTATAAATTTTTAAACCTTGCGTTTGGATAGCCTCTTCATCAATTTGCAGCAAATCAGCGACAGACTCCATAACAGCATCTTGGAAATAAGGGGCAATGCCCTTCTGTTGTTTGCTTTCTTTTTTAGTATAGACAAGCTCTTCACGTAAAGCCGCATCTAATTGGTTTGCCGTAATATAGCCTTCATTTTTCATCGTTTTTAAAATGATTTCCTGTCTAGCCTCGGCTTTTTCCTGATTAACATAAGGTGAATAAGTGCTTGGACCTTTTGGGATTCCTACCAATAAAGCTGCTTCTGCAAGTGATAAATCCTTTGCGCTTTTGCCAAAGTAATAATTCGCTGCTGCCTCAATACCGTAAACGCCATGACCGTAATATATCGTATTTATATATCCTTCTAATATTTGTTCCTTGCTGTAATTTTGCTCAAGGCGGATCGTATAAAAGGCTTCCTTAGCCTTTCTTTCCCATGTCTTACCATGATGTAAAAAAAGATTTCGTGCATACTGTTGGGTAATCGTACTAGCGCCTTGTACTTTAGCCATCGCTTTTAAATCAGCTAAAGCTGCTCCGGCAATTCGTTTATAATCGAAGCCGTTATGCTCAAAAAAGCTTTGATCCTCAATTGCAACAGTTGCTTGTAGGACATAATCTGAGATCTCATCTAATGGAACCCAATACCGCTTTTGCCCATTGTGCAGCTCGCCAATTTTTGTCCCATCACCTGCATAAATAATGGTTGATTGTGGCACTGTTAAGGAAGGAGGACCTTGCCATTTCGCATACAAAACAATGCTAAGAATAATCGTAGATAAAAAGACTAAAACTAAAATGCCGATAAATAAAAGGGCTCGCATTGTTTTTAACGTTATTCGTAAACGTTTAGGTGTGATTACATCCATCGTTTTTCACCTCCAGACTGTATGATTTATCCGTACAAATACACTGTTAGTCATTATGAGTGTTTTTATCAGTTTTTAAACATCCGAGGGGAAACTATGTATTTTTTTCTTGCATTTTTGCTAGTTTCATCTATACTTTTTTTAGGTTTTATTGAAGTCTGGCTTTATCAATGAATTCTTACTTTTCGTACATTCGCCGCTTGAAAATACAACGGATTTTTCTATTTTGCTTAAAACAGGCAGGTAGGATTTGAAGGGTTGAAAGGATGATTTAAATAAATGAGTGAATTATGGTATACAGAGAAGCAAACGAAGAATTTTGGCATCACTTTAAAAATAAAACAAACGTTACATACAGAACAAACTGATTTTCAATACTTAGAGATGGTGGAAACAGAAGAGTTCGGTAACATGCTTTTCCTTGATGGAATGGTCATGACATCACAAAAGGATGAATTTGTTTACCATGAAATGGTGGCACATGTACCGTTATTTACACACCCTAACCCAGAAAATATCCTAGTTGTTGGTGGGGGAGACGGCGGAGTTATCCGTGAAGTCTTAAAGCACCCGCAAGTGAAAAAGGCGACACTTGTTGACATTGATGGCAAGGTCATTGAGTATTCTAAGAAATTCCTTCCTGAAATTGCAGGGAAATTAGATGATCCACGTGTTGAGGTGAAGGTCGGAGACGGCTTTATGCATATTGCTGAAAGCGAAAATGAGTATGATGTCATTATGGTTGACTCGACTGAACCGGTTGGGCCAGCTGTTAACCTTTTTACTAAAGGCTTTTATGCAGGTATTTCAAAGGCTCTTAAAGAGGACGGAATTTTTGTTGCCCAAACAGACAATCCTTGGTTCACGCCAGAGCTTATTTCTACAGTGCAACGCGATGTGAAGGAAATTTTCCCTATAACACGTCTCTATACAGCCAATATCCCGACATACCCAAGTGGTTTATGGACATTTACAATCGGCTCAAAGAAATATGACCCACTAGAAGTAAGCGTAGACCGTTTCCACGACATTGAAACGAAATATTATACAAAAGAATTGCATAAGGCATGCTTCGTATTACCGAAATTTGTTAGTGATTTAATTAAATAAATGAAATGAGGGTGAGGGCATATCTCTCACTTTTTTTAAAGAAAGTCGTTCGCTTTAGCATCAACAAGTTTAACGGTGCTCGAGCTTTTTATGAGATCGGAGGGTAAAACATGAAATTTGATGAAGCATATTCAGGTAATGTATTTATAAAAAGTCATCCAAGCTATGAAGAAAGTGAAGCGGTTATTTATGGAATGCCGATGGATTGGACGGTCAGCTATCGTCCAGGTTCTCGTTTTGGCCCAGCGCGTATTCGTGAGGTTTCCATTGGACTTGAAGAATATAGTGCTTATTTAGATCGAGAATTGGAAGAAGTGAAGTATTTTGATGCAGGCGATATTCCGCTTCCGTTCGGTAACCCACAACGAAGCATCGAGATGATTGAGGAATATATTGACGGACTTTTAGCAGATGGGAAATATCCGTTAGGAATGGGTGGAGAACATCTAGTTTCTTGGCCGGTTATGAAGGCAATGTACAAGAAATATCCAGACTTAGCGATCATTCATATGGATGCCCATACAGATTTGCGTGATCATTATGAAGGGGAGCCGTTGTCACATTCTACACCAATTAAAAAAATTGCTGATTTAATTGGTCCAAAAAATGTGTACTCCTTCGGGATTCGCTCTGGAATGAAGGAAGAATTCCAATGGGCGAAGGAAAACGGAATGCACATTTCAAAATTTGATGTGCTTGAGCCACTCAAGGAAGTGCTGCCAACACTTGCGGGTCGACCAGTCTATGTCACGATCGATATTGATGTCTTAGACCCTGCGCATGCACCAGGTACAGGAACAGTGGATGCAGGTGGAATTACGTCTAAAGAATTATTAGCGTCTATTCATGAAATTGCAAAATCTGATATCCGGGTAGTTGGTTCCGACCTAGTTGAAGTAGCGCCAATCTATGATCATTCAGAGCAAACAGCAAATACAGCAAGCAAAATCATTCGTGAAATGATTTTAGGCTGGGTACAGAAAAAAGGGTAATTATTTTTTCATAATAGTTAAAAAGCTTCCTATGCAGGGTGGAAACACCTGTATTTGGAAGCTTTTTGTTTATTTTAAGCTTAGTGTTTGATACTCTCACACCTATTAAAAATTTTGGATTGTTTGATTAAGTTCATCAGCTAATGTTGAAAGCTTTAATGATGATTCTCGAATATCTGTTAGTAGATGTGTAAAGCTTTGAATGTCTAAATTGTTCCGTTCATTTTGTTTTTTGTTTGAGTTACTAACCGTTAAGATTTCCTCAAAGCTATTTAGCGTATCACTTACATGTTGGTTTGTATGGATCGCCTTTGAATCCACATCGTTTATTTGCTCAACAACACCTTCAATTTGAGTAATGGTTGAACGTACTAAATCTGTAATATTATTTGATGAATCCTTTGTTTGTTCGGCTAGTTTTCTAACCTCTGCTGCAACAACCGAGAATCCTTTACCTTGCTCACCTGCGCGGGCAGCTTCAATGGCAGCATTTAACGCTAATAGATTTGTTTGCTCAGCAATTGATGTAATGACCGCAACAATTTCTCCTATTTCCTTTGACGTAGAGGCTAATGAAGAGATGCTGCTTTTGATTTGATTTACACTTTCCTTTAATGAGGCCGTTTGGACGATAACAGCGTCTAGCTGTTCCTTTCCTATAAGTGAACGCTCTTCAGTTGAAATTGCCGATTGCAGACCTTCTTCAATGTTTTCTTTAATTTTCTCCGATTTGTTTAAAACATCTTCGACCGTTGCCCCTGTTTCTTCTGACATTGCAGCTAAATCCTCAGTAATATCGCCAATTGTCTTTTTCACATTTTGCTTCGCTTCATCCTCTTTGTCTAAAAGCAGTTGATTTTGCAGCTTTTGCAGGGCAGCTAAACATATTTGTGCTTCAAGACTAAAGATTTTAGAAACGACTCGATAGGCTAAAGTTAAGCTTTCGGGATCCGTTTTATAGGCTTCACCAACAATTTCAATAACAGCTTCCGTTAAAATTTGGTTTGTACATAAATACCATTTCACTTCAACACCTATTGCTAAGTAGTATCTGGCTAAATTATTTCTCTTTTCCATAAAATCAGCACTAATAACTCCAGAAAAGAAGTCAATGATATATTGTTTTGAACCGCTTTTTTCAATTCCTAGTGATTTCATATCAACGATTTTTCTAATTCCATCAAAAGGATGGTTATATAAAGCATCGTATACTTTATCGAACTTTTCTTCGATTATCGGTTTTAAAGCCTTCGCCACAGCTAAATCATGAAGTGTTATGTTGAGAAGTTCTAATTGTTGTTCTAATTCAGAATGACCGTTGCAGTTAATTGAAACATCCTGTTGTTGTTCAGCGAGTTCTACCAATGATGGGTGTGAGCTTGCCTTTTTGCTAAATAAAGCCATGTTATCCCTCCGTTATTCAATACTCTATATCTTATATCGGTATAATATCTATTTTCTAAATAATTGCAGGACAGAAATTATCAGCTACCTTCCCCTTGCACAGTTGCAAATCGTTCTTTATACTATTAAAGTTAAAGGAGTATGAGAAAAGGGAGTGTCTATATGTCAAAAAGCACACCTATCCAAATCCATGTATTATCGGAAATTCGCAATGAAAAAGACCTTGATAAAGAACAAATCGAGGTTAGGACGAAAGGCGAATTTATTTTAAAAGGAAAGACATCTTATATCCGATATGAAGAGGAACATGAGCTCGGTTCTGTAAAAACGACGGTAAAGATAGCTGAGAATGAGGTTGTAGTGATGCGAACTGGAGCTGTTGTAATGAAGCAGCGTTTTATTAAAGGTATGGTAACTGCAACAGAGTACACAACACCTTATGGTCGGCTTCAACTCGCAACGAATACTCACTCTTTATCTCACGTGACAGAAAATCGTCAAGGCAAGCTCGTTCTTCATTATGATTTGCAATTAGATGAAAAGGAAAAGCATGTACATACATTAATGATGACATATAAGGAGGAACAATCATGAATATCGTCGAGCAAGTGAAGGAACGCTTAAAGGATGAAATTAAAGCAGCTGTCATAAAGGCTGGATTAGCTGAAGAAGCGCAAATACCGGACGTATTATTAGAAATTCCAAAAGAAAAAACACATGGTGATTATTCAACAAATATGGCAATGCAGCTTGCAAGAGTGGCGAAAAAGGCACCTCGGATGATCGCAGAAGGTATTGTCGAGCATTTTGATAAAGAAAAGGGATCCATCGATAAAATCGAAATAGCTGGTCCAGGTTTTATTAATTTCTATATGAATAATCATTATTTAACAGAGCTAATTCCAGCGATCTTAGATGCTGGCGAAAGCTATGGTGAAACAAATATCGGAAACAATGAAAAGGTACAAGTGGAGTTTGTTTCTGCAAACCCTACAGGTGACTTGCATCTAGGACATGCACGCGGAGCAGCTGTTGGTGATTCCTTATGTAATGTTTTAGCGAAAGCTGGCTATGATGTTTCTCGTGAGTATTACATTAATGATGCGGGTAATCAAATTAATAATTTAGCACGATCTGTCGAAGCACGTTATTTGCAAGCGTTAGGAAATGCTGCAGAAATGCCGGAGGATGGCTATCACGGTGAGGATATCATTGAAATCGGTAAAAAATTAGCTGAGGAATTTGGCGATAAATATGCGAACCAATCAAGTGAGGAGCGTTTAAGCTTCTTTAGAGAGTATGGTCTTAAATATGAAATGGGTAAGCTAAAGGCTGATTTAGAGGAATTCCGCGTTTCCTTTGATGTTTGGTATTCTGAAACTTCTTTATATCATAACGGAAAAATTGATGAAGCACTTGCAAAGCTTAAGGAAAAAGGACATATCTATGAAGAGGATGGAGCAACATGGTTCCGTTCGACAACATTTGGTGATGACAAGGATCGTGTTTTAATTAAAAACGATGGATCTTACACATATTTAACACCAGATATTGCTTACCATAAAGATAAGCTTGATCGTGGCTTTTCAAAGCTTATTAACGTATGGGGAGCAGATCATCATGGATACATTCCACGTATGAAGGCTGCTATTGAAGCGCTTGGTTACAGCAAGGATACACTTGAAGTTGAAATCATTCAACTCGTCCACCTTTATAAAAATGGCGAGAAAATGAAAATGAGTAAACGAACAGGTAAAGCAGTCACTATGAGAGATTTAATTGAAGAGGTAGGTCTTGATGCTGTTCGTTATTTCTTCGCAATGAGAAGTGCTGATACTCATATGGATTTTGATTTAGACTTAGCGGTTTCAACATCAAATGAAAACCCTGTGTACTATGCGCAATATGCTCATGCACGTATTTGCAGCATGCTTCGTCAAGGTGAGGAACAAGGATTATCCTTTGATGGTCAGTTAAAGCTTGAGGAAATCTCGTCTGAAAAGGAATATGATCTGTTGAAAAAGCTTGGGGAATTCCCACAAGCCGTTGCGGAAGCAGCTCAAAAACGAATTCCACACCGAATTACAAACTATATTTATGATGTCGCATCTGCTCTGCATAGCTTTTATAATGCTGAAAAGGTACTTGACCCTGATAACGCAGAAAAAAGCCGTGCAAGATTAGCGCTAATGAAAGCAACCCAAACGACTTTGAAAAATGCTTTAACATTAATCGGTGTATCAGCACCTGAAAAGATGTAATTTCATAAGAAGAGGCTGTTACAATCGGGGAAAAACCCAGATGTAACAGCCTCTTTTTTTAGTTGCTATTTTTCTTGCGTACTCTTTTTCGTATAAAGATGACGACAAACACAATAATTAGTAATGCTAATATCGCATAAACGATATTTGAGTAAATATCCATATAGTGTACAATTGTTTCCCAAGAGCCCCCAACAGCTGCTCCGATATTGACTAAAATGATATTCCAAATTAATGTTCCGAGTGTTGTGAATAACAGAAATACTCCAAAATTCATATGGGACATCCCTGCAGGTAAGGAAATTAAGCTTCGGATTAAAGGGACGAGCCGGCAAAAGAAGATTGTCCATACACCATATTTCTCAAACCATCCATTTGCTTTATGAATGTCATCTGTTGTTAGCCGTAAAATATGTCCCCAGCGATTAACAATTTTTTCGATCTTTTGAATATCAATAATCAAGCCGATGCCATAAAGAATAACTGCTCCAAGCACAGACCCTAACGTAGAGTATATGACAACGCCTGTTACGGTTAAATTTGTTGTCGTCGTTAAATATCCGCCAAAGGTTAAAATGACCTCAGATGGTATAGGCGGAAATACGTTTTCTAATGCGATTAAAAGAAGAATACCAAAGTATCCGAACTTTTCCGTTATCTCTGTTATCCAAGCTTCCAAAATATCTTCACTCCAATTTTTAATTTTTAGCTATGTGAAAACATGGTGTAAATTTTTTGTTCTTTTGTTGATTGTTGAAAAATGCTAAGACTCCTGCAAAGAAAAGTGAATACCTATAGCAAAAATCTACAATCAAGTTTAGCAGAGCCAACTTTTTATGAAAACAGCTTATTCACCTTTTGATAAAGAATAGAGTCGAGGATTTTATAGACAAAAAATAATCCAACAAGGCCAATGCAATAGGCAAACAATGTCACTTCAATCATTAAGGTAATGAGTGTGTTTTCGTTCATTGCTGCTGTAACGACCCAAATGATTAAACCGACAATACCGGTTATAACGGCCAAGCCTAATAAATAATAATGGGCATGAAGATTGAAAAACGATGTGCTTTTTGACAATGATAAAAATTCCTTCACTTTAAATTGATTAATCGCTTCGTTTGTTGCTTCTTGTTTTGTCATACCTTGCTTTACTAAATCCTCAACATAGTCTTCTAAATAGGTTTGTAATTCCAATTTTTCGTCCGCACTCATCGCCAACTGGTTTACATATGCATGGATATCATTTTGCTTTTGATACATCGCATTCAAATGGATATGGCTTATATAATTTAAAGCTCCCCAGATAACAGCGAGTCCAAATGAGAACCAATAACAGAGAATTAACCAAAACGGATCAGTTGTATACATTCGATCAACATAATAAAAGCTAGCGAAACATAGTGCGGATAATATGATTAGCCAAGGATATTTTATCTCAGATAACATTAATGCTTTCTTCAAAAAATGACTCATGAAATCCTCCTCCCTTAAATAAATCGTTTTACCATTTCAGTTATCATTTTCCAATCGTGAACATATGTCTCAAATAGCTCAATGCCTTCCTCTGTAATGGCATAATATTTGCGTCTGCCTCCATGGCTTTCAGTGCCCCAGTAGGAGGATATCGCCCCGTGTTTCTCTAGCCTCTTTAATGATAAATACAGAGTTGCCTCCTGAATTTCAAATGTACCTCCAGTTTTCTCTTTAATTGTTTTGGAGATTTCGTAGCCGTAATTATCTTTTTCTTTTAAGACTGATAGAATAAGCAGATCGATATTACCTTTAAGCATTTCCTTATTCAAAAAGATGCCCCCCAACGATCCAATTACTTAATATTATTAAGTACATAGCTATCGTATAACAGATTACTTAAAATAACAAGGTAATTTTTCATGTTTTTTCCAAAGGGAGTTTTTTTGCTATCTAAAGTGAGTAAGGTGTGCCTTCTAAAGTCTTGACTCCTACAAGTCTCACAAAAAGACCAAGCCTTAAAGGAGTTCTGTTTAAAGCAGGGGGGATTTAAAACGGAAGGGGCAGATCAACAAGATGGGAATAGAAGGGGAGCAAGCCCTTTTACAGGCTTAATCATTTTGACTGTGCCCTTCTTACTTCTTCCGTAAAACAATCACGTTCATCTACAGCTAAAAGAATTGTATAGATTTCTTTTTTCTGCCAAAGAAATTGGAAACACTTATTTTTATTTTTTCTTCCAAGGGATCCCATCTTGTAACGTACGATAGTAGCAAACAAGCTTGAATACCTTATAGACAAGAAAGATGAGAAGCAAGACAAGGAGTAGACCTATAGTTACTTTCATAGATTACATCTTATTTCCTTCAGTTGTTGAGTTACTGGCATTAGCGACAAAATCGATTAAGAAATGGAAAATCATTAGGGGAAATAGACTACCTAAAATGAGATAAAGCATACTAAAGCATATCCCGATCAGAGTAGTTCGAATAAATCCACTTAATCCTTGATAGGTATGAGCTAAGCCAAAGACGATTCCAGCGATAACGACATAAAGCCATTCTGATGCATCTGGTACCAAGGTCATTAAGACTAACAGCAAGAACCCTCTATAAATGATTTCCTCTGTCACACCTGCAGTTAACGAGACATAGCCCCATAGTTTTTTCTCCTGACTTGACTCGGGGAGTAGCTCCTGGTAAGGCATTTTCTCTAACTCATTCGCAACCTTGTCTCTAAACGCTTGACTTGTTTTCATTGCGACGAAATGGTAGACAATGGCGAAAAGGTAGCCGACGAATAAAGCAAGCAGGATATAAGAGATCCATTTACCGAATATAGATGTGTTAAGGGAGGGCCAAGAAAACCCAAGTGAGGAAAAAGTAATTGGAGAAACCATTGTAACAATAACAATAATAAGTGTAGGTATCCATAACGCTAGCATCGTTTCTTTATAATAGGCTATTCTCCGAGTTTTGTTTTCAGGGGTTTTATGGATGTCTTGCTTAAATCGCTGATACGATATATACCCCCAAATAGGCTCATAGGTTAGTAGAAAGCATAAAAAGAGTACATAAAAAATAGTCAATGCCATAAGAATTCCTCCTAGCCCTCTATGAAGAAGAGGTAACAATAGTATGTAGTGCTTTCAAAATTCTGTGGTACTCGATAATGTCCTTCGCTGGTAGCTTCAAAAAATATTTTTCAAATATTTTTTTATCTGCGTGCTCCAATTCAGAGAATAAGCTCTCTCCTTTTTCTGCGAGAATAACAAAGGTTTCCCGACGATTATCAACATTAATTTCTCGTTTTACATATTTATTAGCCTCCAATTTTTTAACAAATTGACTTGCTGCACTTGGTGTTGCATCGATCGCTACAGCAATGTCCCCCATTGTTGGGTTTCCTCTTTGCTTAACAAGGCTAACGATTATTGATTGTTTTGAAGATAATTCATATTTCTCTAGTATTTTTTGATATTCCTTAACAAAAACAAGCTTAATATCCTCTGAAAACCGTTCAGCTTCATGCAGTAAAGTCATTGGATCCATATGAAAACTCCTTTATTTAAGTATTCTCAATTGTTAAGTTTACTTAAATAAAAAATACCATAAAAATACATCAGAAACAATTAGTTCCAATGTATTTCATAGTAATGTTTTATAGTTTTTCATAAATTTGCCATATATTATTTACATTTCAATTGTTGCTTCACCAATCCGCTTAATACCTCTTATTTTAGAAATGTCCTCACATAGCTTAAGAGCAGCAAAGTCCTTACGTTTTGCCTCAACCATTACGTCGATGTCTATATTAAAATTCTTAAGGTGATTTATGAGAGGGAGCAAAAATTCTAGATCAACATAATCAGCATGGCTACGAAATTCTTTCTCGGATTTAGGGGAGGAGACATGAATCTTTGGTTTCAGCCCAATTGTCTCCCATGTTTGAAAAATTCTTGGCAGTAAATTTTCTAATTTTTCATCGCTTTCGTTGTTTGCCATGTAATGATGGTAATCAAACATGAGAGGGATGTTTTCCTTTTCACATATTGCTAATGTTTCTGTTGTCGTATATGTCTTATCATCATTTTCTAATGTCATTCTTCGCTTTATATGAAGAGGTAATGCTGTTAAGTTCATGTGGAATCGCTCGATTGCTGCTTGTTTATTTCCATATGCCCCACCAACGTGAATGTTTATAATTGCCTCATTCGAAAGACCCATTGCTTCTAAAACATCATAGTGATAAGACATATCTAAGACTGCATTTTCCGTAATTTGTGGCTTCTCACTTGTAAACAGGGTAAACTGATTTGGATGGAAGCTTGTACGGATTCGATGTTTTTTTACAAGTGTACCGATTTCTGAAAAGAGATGTTGAAATGGGGTTTTATAATCCCATCTTACTTCAGGATGTGTTGCTAATGGAACCATCGATGATGAAAAGCGATAGAGAAAGATTTCATGAGCGATATTATAATGGATCATTCGAAGCGTATGCTTGAGATTTTGTTCTGTTACATAATGAAGCTGAGCGCTTCTTTCATCCTCTGAAAGCTTCTTCCACCTAGTAAAGGTTAATGCTTTTGCCGGAGAACAATCCCAAAGAGAAAGAGCATGTGAAACATATCCAAATCGAATAATCATCCAATTCCTCCATAAACCTTATAAAAAATGGGAAAGACATGTTGCGATTACTTCAAGAATCCTTTGCTGAAACGGACGTTTCTGATAATCCTTATAGGTTAACTGTTCAGAATGAGTAAGATCTTCATCAATATATTTTTTAAATTCATGAATAAACGTTTTGTCGTAAATTAAACAGTTCATTTCATCATTTAAATATTGGCTTCGCTTATCAAAGTTAGCCGTTCCGATATCACATAGCCTGTCATCTATAACAATTCCTTTAGCATGATAAAAGCCTTGGTAAAAACGATAAACTTCACAACCAGCAGGTAGAAGCTTGCCGAGGTAAGGAAAGGATGCCTCTTTTACAAGTGGGTGATCAGATTTCATTGGCACCATCAATCGAACTCTAACACCTCTTTTTAATGCAAGAAGCAGCTCGTGAAGCACCTGTTCTCCTGGAATAAAATAAGGTGAACAGATAAAAATTTCCTCCTTCGCCATTTGAATAAATTCAATGACATGCTTCTTTAAATGCTCACCATATGTCGCAAAAAATCGTTGCTCACTTGCTCCAGCTGGCTGAACGGGATAATAGCGTGGATTTTCTATATCATTATCTCCCGTTGCGTCAAACCAATCTTTTAAAAATTGCTTTTGAAGGTCATTAACACCTTCAGCAGTTACTTTTAGATGATAATCGCGCCATAAACCAAACTTTAAATCATGTCCAAGGTATTCTTTTCCGACATTGAATCCACCTAAGTAGGCTATTTTGCTATCGATGACAGAGATTTTGCGATGGTTTCTTGCTTGGCTTGAATAAAAAAGAAAAGGAAGCTTTGGTTTATGCGTATAAGCAAAAAGAACACCCTTTTCCTTTAATCCTTGAATAGTCTGCTTTTTAAGACGCTTGCTGCCGATGTAATCGAGCAATAGTCGGACCTCTACTCCTTGTTGAGCCTTTTCTCCAAGTAAAGCTAGGAAGTCTTCACTTATTTGGTCATTTCGGACAATATAAAAAAGAACATGCACACTTTTCGTACTTTTCCGGATGCAATCCATTAAGTCTTGAAATAAGTGATTTCCATCTACAATTAGCTCAAAATCACTCTTTCTTAACGGAAATACCTCATATTTAGATTTTGCAAGATGATTTTTTCTTCCAAAGTGATAATCTATTCGAAGCCAACATACAATTGCCACTATAATAAAGCCGATCAAAAGGAACTGAGTCAAGGTCATTCCTCCTAGTAGCATATTTTTTATAGTATTAACACGACTTTTTATTTTATGTGGAAACAAGGAAATAAATATTGACTGAATGCTCATTCATTATTTATCATAAACGTATAGATGTCATTCATAAGATGTAAGTAGGGTGGATGTTATAGAATAATGAAAAAGCTAGACAACGTCTTTAAGGGGAAAAGACCTTTGTTTAACAACATGTAATCGGGAAAAGGGGGAGAAGAAATGACTTGGCTACTTGTGGCAAATTTTGTGGCATTTATTATTGTAACCGCTTACGCAATTCATTTGTTTGTGTACTTAATAAAAACGAGGCTCGCTTATATTCGACTTGGAAAAAAGGTTGAATTTGAGCATCGAATGAAAGAGCGATTCCATAACCTTTGGATTAATGTCTTTGGACAAAAGAAGCTTTTAAAGGATAAAAAAAGTGGGATTATTCATGTCATGTTTTTTTATGGATTTATTCTCGTTCAATTTGGAGCGATTGATTTTATTATCAAAGGACTTATGCCAGGAAGACATCTTCCGTTAGGACCGCTATATCCGGCTTTTACATTTTTTCAGGAAATTGTCACGTTTATGATTTTAGTTGCCGTTGCTTGGGCATTCCATCGTCGCTATATAGAAAAGCTTGTCCGACTAAAGCGAGGATTTAAATCTGGATTAGTCCTATTATTTATCGGGGGATTAATGCTATCTGTCCTTTTAGGGAATGGAATGGCACTTATTTGGCACGAGGAAGGACTGACATGGTCTGAGCCGATTGCCTCATGTTTTGCGGCAATTTTAAGCTTTGTCGGTGAATCTGGCGCAGTTGTCCTATTCTATTTTGCATGGTGGATCCACTTACTCTTCTTATTATCATTTTTAGTTTACGTACCTCAATCTAAACATGCTCATTTAATTGCAGGACCTGCAAATGTGTTTTTAAATCGATTAACAAATCCGGGAAAGCTTGAAAAAATTGATTTTGAAGATGAATCACAAGAAACATTTGGTGTTGGGAATATTCAAGATTTTACCCAAAAGCAATTAGTAGATCTCTATGCCTGTGTGGAATGTGGACGATGCACAAGTATGTGCCCAGCAACTGGAACGGGGAAACTTCTCTCACCAATGGATTTGATTACCAAGCTACGTGACCATTTAACACTAACAGGTGCTGCAGTTACGCAAAGGCAGCCATGGGTTCCCACTGCAGCCTTTAGTAAGACGAAGGGAAACCAAATTGCGCTGATGGCAGCAGGTGCTAGTGCAAACGAGTCAGCAGCAACTGCATTTGAATACAATCCATCGCTAATTGGAGATGTCATTACCGAAGAAGAAATTTGGGCGTGTACAACATGCCGCAATTGTGAAGACCAATGTCCAGTGATGAATGAGCATGTCGATAAGATTATTGATTTGCGCCGTTACCTAGTCTTAACAGAGGGGAAATTAGATGCTGATGCACAGCGGGCGATGACTAATATCGAGAGACAAGGAAATCCATGGGGATTAAATCGAAAAGAAAAGGAGTCATGGCGGGAACTTAATGAAGAAATTTCCATCCCGACAGTAAAGGAAATGCAAAAGGTCGGGGAAGAGTTTGAATATTTATTTTGGGTCGGCTCAATGGGCTCGTTTGACAACCGTAGTCAAAAAATCGCCCTCTCCTTTGCAAGACTTTTAAATAAGGCTGGGGTGAAGTTTGCGATTCTTGGAAATCGAGAGAAAAACTCAGGCGACACTCCACGTCGACTTGGGAATGAATTTTTGTTCCAGGATTTTGCAACAAAGAATATCGAGGAATTTACCAAGCATAATGTGAAAAAAATCGTTACGATTGATCCTCATGCCTATAACACATTTAAAAATGAATATCCGGACTTTGGACTTGAAGCAGAGGTGTATCACCATACTGAACTGCTAGCTAAATTAGTTGAGGAAGGCAGGTTAAAACCAGTTCATGCAGTAAATGAGACGATTACCTTTCATGATTCCTGCTATCTAGGGCGCTACAATGATGTTTACGATGCCCCACGCCAGGTTATTAAAGCAATTCCCGGAGTCACTCTAGTAGAAATGAAACGAAACCGCGAAACAGGAATGTGCTGTGGTGCAGGTGGAGGATTAATGTGGATGGAAGAGGATACAGGCAGCCGCATTAATGTAGCAAGAACAGAACAAGCTCTTGCCGTAAAACCGACGATTATTAGCTCGGGCTGTCCGTATTGTTTAACAATGCTAAGCGATGGCACGAAAGCTAAGGAGGTTGAGGCAACAGTAAGCACATATGATGTCGCAGAACTATTAGAAAAATCGATATTTAATAGCTAATAAAGGGGAGAAAAGGATGACAACGACAGTAATTTTAAGTGGGGCACGGACACCATTTGGTAAATTCGGTGGAGCATTGGCGTCCTTTACCGCAATTGAACTTGGTGGTATCGCTATTAAGGAATCGATAAAAAGAGCAAATATTGATGGAAATGAAGTTCAAGAGGTGATATTTGGTCAAGTGCTCCAAGGTGGGCAAGGGCAGATTCCGTCGCGCCAGGCTGCACGGGCGGCGGGTCTTGCTTGGGATGTGAAAACAGAAACAATTAATAAAGTTTGTGCATCTGGATTAAGAGCTGTCACCTTAGCGGATCAAATCATTCGTGCTGGAGATGAAGAGGTAATTGTAGCTGGTGGGATGGAATCAATGAGTAATGCACCATATCTTTTACCTAAAGCACGCTTCGGAATCAAAATGGGTGATACCCCTGTAAAGGATTTAATGATCCATGATGGCTTAACCTGCAGCTTTACAGGAGTCCATATGGGTACTTACGGTAATCGGACAGCAAAGGAATTAAACATAACGCGAGAGCAACAGGATGAATGGGCATTGCAAAGTCATCAGCGCGCCGTCTCTGCACAGAACGCTGGGCGATTGGCAGAAGAAATCATTCCAATCACGGTACCGCAAAGAAGAGGAGCACCAATTATTGTGGAGAAGGATGAAGCACCGAGAAAGGATACTTCAATCGAACAGCTTGCGAAACTAGCCCCTGTTTTTGATCATGATGGAACAATAACTGCAGGGAATGCCCCAGGTATTAACGATGGGGCAGCGGCTTTAGTCCTTATGAGTGAAGAGCGGGCTATTCGAGAAAACCGTAAGCCGCTCGCAAAAATTGTAGCTCATACAGCTATAGCCGTTGAAGCAGAGAATTTCCCAAAAACACCGGGAATCGTCATAAACGATCTTCTTAAAAAGACCGGTAAAACAATCGATGACATCGACTTGTTTGAAATAAATGAAGCGTTCGCCTCTGTTGCATTAGCAGCAAACCAAATTAATGATCTTAATCCGAACAAAGTCAATGTCAATGGAGGTGCGATTGCGTTAGGGCATCCGATCGGTGCGAGTGGTGCGAGAATTATCCTTACCCTTATGTATCAGTTAAAACGTAGAGGCGGAGGTATAGGGATTGCAGCTATATGCAGCGGTGGGGGGCAAGGTGATGCGATTATGCTTGAAGTGTAGCTGGGAGGAGGATGAATGATGAGGAGCTTAAAACTCATGGTTGTTGGTGCTGGGCAAATGGGTAGAGGAATTGCCCACGTATGTGCAATGGCAGGATTTCCTGTCATTCTTTATGACTTGGAGCAAGCCGTTGTTTCAACAGGGAAACAATTGATTCAGGACCAGCTTGGAAAGCAAGTTGAAAAGGGAAAGCTTGCTAAACAAGAAATGATGGAAATTTGCAAAAGAATTACAACAACTACGAAGCTTGAGCAAGTTCAAACAGTCGATTTCGTCATTGAAGCTGTCGTTGAAAAAATCAAGGTAAAAAAAGACGTATTTTATCAGCTTGATAAATTAGCTCCACCCCATACGATTCTTGCGACAAACACATCATCATGCTCGATAACTGAAATTGCTGCCGTAACAAATCGTCCCGAAAACGTAATAGGCATGCATTTTATGAACCCTGTACCTGTTATGAAGCTAGTTGAAATTATTCGCGGCTTAGCGACTAGTGATAATGTGTTTGAGCAAACAAAAAGTCTTGCTGAAGCTCTAAACAAAACACCGGTCGAGGTCAACGATTATCCTGGCTTTGCCTCTAACCGTATTTTAATGCCGATGATAAATGAAGCGATTTACACTGTCTATGAAGGTGTTGCAACAAAAGAGGCGGTTGATGAGGTGATGAAGCTTGGAATGAATCACCCAATGGGACCGCTTAGACTGGCAGATTTTATCGGTCTTGATACATGCTTATATATTATGGAAACTCTCCACAATGGCCTTGGAGATGATAAATATCGTCCTTGTCCATTGCTGAAAAACTATGTAAAAGCCGGGTGGCTAGGGAAAAAAACTGGCAGAGGCTTTTATCAATATGAATAATCATCAATAAGATTGTTCCCAGATTAACATCATCGGGTTGCTCTTATTTTTACGTTGCTAAAGAAAGCTACTATGCTTTTTTAAAAAAGGAGTGACATCAAGTGAATTTTAAGCTAACAGAGGAACAAAAGGCTATGCAGAAAATGGTTCGTGACTTTGCCGAAAACGAGGTAGAGCCCTTTGTGGAAAAAATGGAAAACGGTGAATTCCCAACATCCCTTCTAAAAAAAATGGGAGAGCTTGGTTTGATGGGGATACCAATCCCAACATGTTTTGGTGGGGCGGGAAAGGATTTTATATCCTATATTATTGCTATTCATGAGATTTCCAAAATAAGTGCAGCGCTTGGGGTCATTTTATCTGTTCATACGTCTGTTGGTACGCTTCCGATATTCATGTTCGGAACAGAGGAGCAAAAGGAAAAGTATCTAAAAAAATTAGCGACAGGTAAAAGCTTAGCAGCCTTTTGTTTAACTGAGGCAAATGCTGGATCAGATGTGGCTAAAATGGCGACTCGTGCGATGCGTAAAGAAACGTGCTATGAAATAACCGGTGCAAAGGAGTTTATAACAAATGGAGGGGAAGCAAATACGTATATCGTCTTTGCAAAAACAAATCAGTCTAAAGGTAACAGGGGAATATCAGCTTTTATCGTAGATAAGGAAACAGATGGCTTTAGCTTTGGACATGATGAACAGAAAATGGGGTTACACGGTTCAAGAACTGTACAGCTTCTTTTCGATGAGGCAAAGGTACCGCTAGAAAACCTCCTTGGTAATGAAGGAGATGGCTTTAAAATGGCGATGTCAGTCCTTGATGGTGGACGAATTGGTATTGCCGCCCAGGCGCTTGGCATTGCGGAAGCTGCTTTACATGTTGCAACAAACTTTTTAAAAAAACGAAGCGCTGAATCGCAGCGTCCAATTGAACAAGGCTTAGCGTTCAAGCTTGCAGATATGGCGACAAAGGTGAAAGCGGCAGAGCTACTAGTCTATCAAGCTGCATATTTAAAGGGAAATGGCCTTTCTTGCGGGAAACAAGCAGCAATTGCGAAGTTATTCGCCTCAAAAACAGCGATGGAAAATGCAACAGAAGCCATACAGCTTCTCGGTGATGAAGGATATACAGATAAGTTTCCTGCTGAACGATTTTTTCGTGATGCAAAGGTTTGTGAAATCTATGAAGGAACGAGTGAAATTCAACGAATTGTAATTAGTAAGCATCTTCTAAAAAGTTAGGGGGATTGGTGATGCAGTTTATGCTTTCAGAAGAACATGAAATGCTTCGAAAAACAGTAAGGGATTTTGCCAAAAAGGAAGTGGAACCAACTGCAGCAGAACGTGATGAGCAGGAGCTTTTTTATCGAGACATCTTTACGAAGATGGCGGAGCTAGGACTAACAGGTATCCCTTGGCCTGAGCAATACGGTGGAATTGGCAGTGACTATTTAGCTTATTGCATTGCAGTCGAAGAATTATCAAGAGTTTGTGCTTCAACTGGTGTAACGTTATCAGCTCATACATCCTTAGCCTGCTGGCCCCTCTATAAGTTCGGAACAGAGGCACAGAAGCAAACGTATTTAAAGCCCCTTGCATTAGGTGAAAAAATCGGTGCTTATGGTTTAACTGAACCCGGATCTGGATCAGATGCAGGGAGTATGAAAACAAATGCGAGATTAGTAGGGGATCATTATGTATTAAACGGTTCAAAAATTTTTATTACAAACGGGGGCATTGCTGATATTTATATCGTGTTTGCTGTAACGGACGCAACGAGTAAAAGTAAAAAAACAACAGCCTTTATTATAGAAAAGGATTTTGCCGGCTTTTCGATCGGGAAAAAAGAACATAAATTAGGAATCCGTTCATCACCAACAACTGAGATCATTTTTGAAAACTGCAAAGTACCAAAGGAGAACATACTTGGTCAGCTTGGTGAAGGCTTCAAAATTGCGATGATGACATTAGATGGAGGGAGAAATGGTATAGCTGCCCAAGCGGTTGGAATTGCCCAAGGTGCATTGGATGCTGCAATCGACTATGCAAAAACACGTGAGCAGTTCGGAAAACCGATAGCGGCTCAGCAAGGGATTAGCTTTAAATTAGCTGATATGGCAACAAGCATTGAGGCTGCCAGGCTTTTAACCTATCAAGCTGCTTGGCGGGAATCAGAAGGACTATCCTATGGGATGGAGTCTGCTATGTCAAAGCTTTTTGCCGGTGATACAGCGATGAAGGTGACAACAGAGGCTGTACAAATATTCGGTGGCTATGGGTACACGAAGGACTATCCAGTAGAAAGATATATGCGTGATGCAAAAATAACGCAAATTTATGAAGGCACCCAAGAAATCCAACGTCTTGTCATTTCAAGAATGCTAACAAAATAGTTAGAGCTTCTATTAATAGTAAAATTCATTTTATTCGACTAAGGGAGGTATAGATGAAAAAACGTCAGGTTCAGGCATCTGTAAAAGATGAGCAGTTAATAGAAAAACGACGGGATCAAATGATCAAAGGGGCTGTATCTCTATTTAAAGAAAAGGGCTTCCATCGAACAACGACAAGAGAAATCGCCCGTGAGGCAGGCTTTAGCATTGGAACATTGTATGAGTACATTCGCCAAAAGGAAGATGTTCTTTATTTAGTATGTGATACGATTTATGACCAAGTCTATTCAAGATTAGAAGAAGATATCGATACGAAGGAGGGGACGGTTGAAAGCCTGAAAAAGGCCATTAAGACATATTTTTACGTTGTCCATGATATGCAGGATGAGGTACTTGTCATGTATCAGGAGGCAAAATCATTATCAAAGGATGCCCTTCCATATGTGTTGAATAAAGAACTTGAAATGACAAATTTATTCAAACAGATGATCCAAACTTGTGTTAATACAGGTGAGCTACAGCTTACCGAGCAGCAGTGTGAGCTTCTTGCCCATAACATTGTAGTTCAAGGTGAGATGTGGGCATTCAGAAGATGGACATTACAAAAGCATTATACGTTAGATCAATACATTGAATTTCAAACAGATTTCATCACTCACGGAATGGTGAAGCAAAACTGATTATTTTGAAGTGATGCTATTCATTTATTTTAATTCCTAGTATAGAAAAGATGGAATCTATTTTCAAAAAAGTACATGTTTTTACGATAAAGGATATGAAGAGTGCTGAAAAATACAGCGATATAATATTTGGTCATGATGAGACAAAATTCCTCTCATTGAACAAAGATAACGGGAAAAATGCAAAGGGATCAAAACGTTCCAATTCCTTCTAAATTGATAGAAATTGAACGCCCCTTCTGGAGCAGAATTTCCCGTTTTTTACTGGAATTTTACGGTCCCCTTAGATTTTGCATATTTTTACGTGATTATTGTGGCATAAACTGCTAGAATTTGTTTATAATGAATGGTATGATTTGCAGACTTACCTAGTACATAATGGAATAGAAGGCCAAGCTAAACATCGTATTTAAGTTCATATTAGTGAAAATTCGATGTTTGTTTCATGCAATCATTCTATGAGAAGCTAGGAAATAAATGCTTCTATTTTGACATAGTAATGAGTGCAAGGAGCTTTTCTATCTAATAAGATTTTCAATAAGCGTGGGCTCTAATCCTCGCTAAATTAGTGAAACTTATCCGATTGTACGATAAAGCAATAATACTTGCTAGTTACATCGGATAAATAGATGAGATACCTAGAAAGGGAGTGCCGTACTTGAGTCTTAAGGAATTAACAGAAGAGCAAATTAAAGAAATGGCAATGGTTGAAGTTGCCTATGAACTGTTTAAAGAAAACAGAAAACCTTATATTTTTAACGAATTAGTAGAAGAGGTTGCAGCCCTTCTTGGTTTAACTAAAGAACAGGTTGAAGACCGTATTGCACAATTTTATACAGATATGAATATTGATGGCCGCTTCATTTGTGTAGGAGAAAACATGTGGGGCTTACGTACATGGTACCCATATGAACAAATAGAGGAAGAAATTGTTCCGACAACAACGAAGCCGAAGAAGAAAAAAGCGAAAAAAGCTCTTGTTGATGATTTGGATGAAGACTTCGATGACATTGAAGACGATTTAGACTTTGATGATTTAGATGACTTTGACGATACAGATGACGAAGATGAAGATGATGAAGACTTCGATGATTTAGAGGATGTCGATTTAGATGATGACGATGATCTTATCGACGATGATGATGAGTTTGATTTAGATGAAGAAGATGATGAAGACTTTGATGATGAGGAAGAAAATTAATCTGAATCATCTTGACTTTCCTTATCTAACTAGGTAGAATCTATTTTGGGCTCTTAAAAAAGCAATCGTTGTATATATTATACATTTACGCTCCCTTTCAACTTGTTTGGAAGGGGGCTTTCTATTTTTAACGGGTAATCAAGTATATCATTTAATCTTAGATTTGGTGTAGGATCTGCGTCTAGCTTCTTTTAGGTAACAAGCGAAAAGGGAATTAACTTGCGTTTTGTTTGCCTTAAGTATTTTAAGGCGTTTGGATTTTTCTTATCTAAGTTGGTTTTTTAAGAAAGTTGAAGGCTCTTTAAGTAAAGTTCCCAAATGGCGATGGTGTGAGTATGCCAAAGTGCATTTAATACAAAATAAACATATAAAGCTTCTTTAGGGGGATAACTATGACAAAGTATATTTTTGTAACAGGTGGCGTTGTATCATCTCTAGGAAAAGGGATTACAGCCGCATCACTAGGAAGATTATTAAAAAATCGTGGCATGAGTGTAACGATCCAAAAATTCGATCCTTACATCAATGTGGATCCTGGAACGATGAGTCCATACCAGCACGGGGAAGTTTTTGTTACTGGCGATGGAGCTGAAACAGATCTTGATTTAGGTCATTATGAGCGTTTCATTGATATCAATCTAACAAAATTCAATAATGTCACTACAGGGAAAATCTATTCTACTGTTTTAAAGAAAGAACGCCGTGGAGATTATTTAGGTGGAACAGTACAGGTTATTCCGCATATTACAAATGAAATTAAAGAACGTGTTTTCCGTGCAGGAAAAGAAACAGGTGCTGATGTTGTTATTACTGAAATTGGTGGAACAGTTGGGGATATCGAATCATTACCATTCCTAGAAGCAATTCGCCAAATTAAAAGTGATATCGGTCGCGATAATGTTATGTATATTCACTGTACACTCGTTCCTTATATTAAAGCTGCTGGTGAAATGAAAACAAAACCAACACAGCATAGTGTAAAAGAGCTTCGCAGCTTAGGGATTCAACCGAACGTTATCGTTGTTCGTACAGAAAAACCAATTTCTCAAGATATGAAGGATAAGATTGCTTTATTCTGTGATATCGATAAAGAATCAGTTATTGAATGTCGTGATGCGGAAACATTGTATTCGATCCCATTAGATTTACAAGAACAAAACTTAGACACAATTGTTTGCAAGCATTTAAAGCTTGATTGTAAAGAAGCAGATATGACGGAATGGAAACAGCTAGTTGATAAAGTAACAAATTTATCAAAAACAACAAAAATCGGTCTCGTTGGAAAATATGTTCAATTACAAGACGCCTATATTTCAGTTGTTGAAGCCTTGCGTCATGCTGGCTATCAATATGATTCAGATATTGAAATTAAATGGATCGATGCTGAAACGCTAACAGAGGAAAACGTCGAAGAGCAGCTTTCTGATGTTGATGGAATTTTAGTTCCTGGTGGCTTTGGTGATCGTGGTGTTGAAGGGAAAATCCTTGCAACTACGTATGCTCGTGTGAACAAAGTTCCGTTCTTAGGAATTTGCTTAGGTATGCAAGTTGCTTCAATTGAATTTGCTCGTAATGTTTTAGGTTTAAAAGGAGCAAACTCATCTGAAATTGATCCGTCAACTCCATACCCAGTAATTGATCTATTACCTGAACAAAAAGATATTGAAGACCTTGGAGGAACTTTACGTTTAGGATTATCTCCAAGTAAGTTAAAATCAGGTTCACTTGCGTTTGAAGCGTATAAAGAAGAAGTTGTATATGAGCGTCATCGTCATCGTTATGAGTTTAACAATGAGTACCGTCAAGCGATGGAGGATGCTGGATTTGTCTTCTCTGGTACTACACCAGATGGACGATTAGTTGAAATTGTTGAAGTGAAGGATCACCCATGGTTTGTCGCATCACAATTCCATCCAGAATTTACATCAAGACCAACAAGACCACAACCATTATTTCGTGACTTCGTTCACGCTTCACTAACTAGCAAAAACTAATAAGACAAACGAAAGCTAATGTATCTTGGACAAGCCTTTTCAATAGGCCCTAAGATATGTTAGCTTTTTTTCGTTAGGCTAGCGGATACTAATTGTAACGAATATGAGGGGACTCTGCAGACAGGCTTCTCTGACTTCTGCAATAAGGTACTACGGAAAATATCCCAAAGTAAAATAAAAAGCAACTAGCATTAGCTAATTGCTTACAACTCTTCATCATATTCACTTAATATTTCCTGAATAGTAAAATGAATCGCATAATACACATATAACGATGTCATAAGAGCTGGAAATCCATAGCGATTCCCGTCGTCCCCAGGAATAAGCGGCTGCCGTAGCTTGGAATCGATATGAAAATCAGTTATCGATTCGAGTCCCTTTGGAGCATCTTTGGCAATTGCAGAAACACCGACTGTCTGAATTCCTTTTTTTGCTAAGGATTTAGCAATTTGAATGGCTTCTTCATCTGTTGAAAAATGTGTAAATAACAGAACTCTATCAGCAGATGAAACCTCAGTAATTTGCCCGTCATGTTCAAGCAAGGGCTTTGCTCTTAGTAACGGCTCATTACTTGAAATAGCCTCTAAGACGATACCATGAAGCTCTTTATGGCCATATAAATATAGATTCCCTTCCCCGACTAGCGCCTGGGCAAGAAGTCTTGAGCTATCCTCAATATCCAATGTCTCCTGATCAACAATCCTGTTAAAATGCCCAGTTAATTGTGTAGTGAAAATTTTCATCATCGTATATAGGTTCTCCTTTTAAACGGCGATTGGCAATAAATGCCGTCAGCACTTCGTTTTTCTTATTAGTGTATAACTATTATAACGAAACATGTCGGCAGGGAAAAGAAACAGGCACGATATGTGGAAATATTGCTATCATCCTTTATAAAACGATGGTATGGTTATAAGAGGAAATTGACAAACAAATGAAAAAATTGTCGATAAACAAGTTGATATTCAAGCAGGAGTTAGCCTTAAAAGAAAGAATTATGTAAGTTGTGGAAAAAATCCTTATGAAGGTGATCCTTCATATAAAAGCTTACTTCCATAATTAGAGATTAATTTCATCATTATATTTAATTCTAAGCCATATCCAGTATGAATTACTGGATTTTATGTGTGTATGATAAGTAGCACAAGGCAGATAGTAAAGACTTTTATATTAGGTGAAGTCACTGGATGTGGATTCTTGAGCGGATTCGATTTATTTTACAAAAAGTAGGTAGCAATTTTTGTATGAAGTTTAATGTTTAGCTCAAGTCTAAACCCTTTCTGGTATATGCGAATGATTCGAAGGGTAAGTATCCTTTTTGATCATATCCATGTCAGGGCTAAAAAGTGCTTGCGCTTGTCTTAGAAACCAACGAAGAGGTGTGTAGGAATCATGTTAAAGGAAAAAATACTAATTGTTGATGATCAGTATGGAATTCGAATTTTGCTAAATGAAGTTTTTCAGAAAGAGGGCTATCAAACCTTTCAAGCAGCTAACGGCTTTCAAGCGCTGGAAATTGTTGATAAGCACTCACCAGATTTAGTTCTTTTAGATATGAAAATCCCAGGTATGGATGGAATTGAAATTCTAAAGCGTATGAAGGTAGTTGACAAGGACATTCGTGTTATCATTATGACTGCTTATGGAGAGTTAGATATGATTCAGGAGGCAAAGGATTTAGGTGCACTTACGCATTTTGCTAAGCCTTTTGATATCGACGAAATTCGTGAGGCAGTAAAAAAATATTTGCCGCTAAAAGCATAATATTGAATTTATATTTTGAAAAGAGCTGTCGAATTGTTGCCGATTTTCGAAGAAATTGGTATGCTTAGTAAGTGAAAAGTGATCATGCGGATACTACATAATCGCGAATATTCTGGTCAAGCTAGGTATGATATGCTTTTCTGTTTCAGAAAATTAGGTTCATTAGGAGGGTTTTTCGGTATGCCTTTAGTTTCAATGACAGATATGCTAAATAAAGCGAAAGACGGAGGATATGCAGTAGGTCAATTTAACATTAATAACCTTGAGTTCACTCAAGCTATCCTACAAGCAGCACAAGAAGAAAATTCACCAGTTATTCTTGGTGTTTCTGAAGGGGCTGGACGCTACATCGGAGGATTTAAAACCGTTGTAAAAATGGTTGAAGGTCTAATGGAAGACTACAATATTACTGTACCAGTGGCTATTCACCTTGACCACGGTTCAAGCTACGAAAAATGTAAAGAAGCAATCGATGCAGGATTTACTTCTGTAATGATTGATGCTTCACATCACCCATTTGAAGAAAACGTAGAAACAACTAAAAAAGTTGTTGACTATGCTCACTCAAAAGGTGTTTCTGTAGAAGCTGAGCTTGGTACTGTTGGTGGACAAGAGGATGACGTAGTTGCTGACGGCGTAATCTATGCTGACCCACAAGAATGTAATGAACTTGTAAAACGTACTGGTATTGATTGCTTAGCGCCAGCACTTGGTTCAGTTCACGGACCATACAAAGGTGAGCCAAACTTAGGTTACAAAGAAATGGAAGAAATTGCAGGCTTAACTAACATGCCATTAGTACTTCACGGTGGTACTGGAATTCCTACAAAGGATATCCAAAAAGCAATCTCTTTCGGAACTGCTAAAATTAACGTTAACACTGAAAACCAAATTGCATCTGCAAAAGTAGTTCGTGAAGTGTTAGCAGCAAAACCAAACGAATATGATCCACGTAAATATTTAGGACCTGCTCGTGACGCGATTAAAGAAACAGTAATCGGAAAAATGCGTGAATTCGGTTCTTCTAACAAAGCTTAATCATAAAATAAAGAATAAAGCCGCCTTTTTATAGGCGGTTCTATTCCGAAGATAAAGGAAAGCGCTAACAAAATGCCAAGCTGACCAATTGTGATAAATGAAACGGACAAGCAAAATGTTTGTTCGTTTTGATTTGTTCTTTTAGCTTTAGTAGTAAGCACAAGCACCTAGTCCATTAATTAATCTCTTTCATCACTTATATACAAATAGTGATGTATAGCGATTTTATTAGTGAATTTGCTCTTTTAGAAAATTTTACATAAAGATTCACTAAAACTCTTCTCAATCCACGATGTCTAAAAACACCTACTGTCTAGTTAATTCCAGATTTAATTAAACGAAGAATAATCAGTAGGTACTTCTAATCAAATGTAATTAAACGTAAATTTCTAGCGTAAATGTTGTTGTCCTTCATAATAGATGGTTTAATATAATAGAATCAATAATAATATGTAAGAGTTCTAAATTTTATGTAGATGTTGTCCGATATTATTAGTAAGTATACTCTACCAAAAATGGAGTGATATTTTTTCATACGAGATGATTTTTTACATAACAAGTTGTAAACAGGTATTTACTAAGGCTAATAAGGAAATAAAAGAAATAACGGTTTATTTGCCAAGATGCCCAGTGCTTTTCCTATGTATTGATAATTTTGTTGACAAGATTTGCATCTAATTCGGAAAACATGATGGCTAATGAATAAAAGGCGTGTTTCGTGTGAGTGAATGCATATTTGTGCGAAATGAGCGCAAACTCACCTCCATGTTCTTTCCGGAAAGTCAACTTCATAAGAAGGGAGACTATCATGGAAAAATTAAAAGTAGCCGGTGGAGATTTTTTAAATGGTACAGTCAATATTAGTGGGGCAAAAAATAGTGCTGTTGCCCTCATACCAGCAACAATATTAGCAGAATCACCAGTCACAATCGAAGGGTTACCAAATATTTCAGATGTAGCTATTCTTGGTGACCTTCTAGAGGAAATAGGTGGTCGAGTTGAATTAAAAAACAACGAAATGTATGTTGATCCTTCAACAATGATTTCGATGCCACTTCCAAATGGCAAAGTGAAAAAGCTAAGAGCATCCTATTACTTAATGGGTGCAATGTTAGGAAGATTTAAAAAGGCGGTTATTGGTTTGCCAGGAGGATGTCACCTTGGCCCTCGACCGATTGATCAGCATATAAAAGGGTTTGAAGCATTAGGTGCTCAAGTAACGAATGAGCAAGGAGCGATTTATTTACGTGCTGATGAATTGCATGGAGCAAGAATTTATTTGGATGTTGTCAGTGTTGGCGCCACAATAAATATTATGTTAGCAGCCGTCTTAGCTAAAGGAAGAACAATCATTGAAAACGCAGCAAAGGAACCGGAAATTATCGATGTTGCGACATTGCTTACAAGCATGGGTGCTAAAATTAAAGGGGCAGGTACCGATGTGATAAGAATTGACGGTGTCGAAAAGCTACACGGCTGTCGTCATTCGATTATCCCTGACAGAATTGAAGCAGGGACTTATATGATTATCGGCGCTGCTATGGGGAAAGAGGTTATGCTCGATAATGTAATTCCTCTTCACCTCGAATCACTTATTGCGAAGCTAAGAGAAATGGGGCTTCATATTGAAACAAGTAATGATCAAATTCTCATCATTGGTGGTCAAAAGGAATTGAAGCCTGTTGATATTAAAACCCTTGTATATCCAGGGTTTCCTACAGATTTGCAACAGCCCTTTACTTCGTTTTTAACGAAAGCAACAGGCACAAGTGTTGTGACAGATACGATTTATTCTGCACGCTTTAAACACATTGATGAGCTTAGAAGAATGGGTGCAACGATTAAAGTAGAAGGTCGATCTGCGATTGTAACAGGACCGACAAAGCTACAAGGTGCAAGAGTGAAGGCAAGTGATCTCCGTGCAGGTGCTGCGCTCGTATGTGCAGGATTAATGGCAGAAGGAATTACAGAAATAACAGGTTTAGAACATATCGATAGAGGGTATAGTCAACTTGAAGATAAATTAACAGGTCTTGGTGCAACGATCTGGCGGGAGAAATTATCAGATAAAGAAATAGAACAGATGCAAAATTCATAAATAAGAGATGCAAGGAGAAAGTAGGGGTATCCTGCTTTCTTCTATGTTATCATGCGTGTTCTTAAAGCAAAATTGTATTCTAGTAACAAAGGTATTTAACTTTTGTTTAAGTGAATTGTAGACAAAGAAGACACTATTTCCTTGCATCTTCTTATCCAAAGCTGTTTAAGCTCGATGAAAGCATTTCAAATATCCCCAAACTTCTAATAGATTTTCCGAAAAAGATTGATTAAATTCGAAAAATAGGGTAAAAATAAAGAGTGCTGCATAGAATGCAATTACTGCATAATCTACTTCAAGCTCACCTTCATTTTCCTTCTAATCCCAATGTACTAGTTTCTTCTTAAAGTACAATCGATGGTAAATCTCTTATAACATATATTTGTTATCTGACTAGACTTCATTATTTATCGAATGAACTACCTTAAATAAATGATAGATGGAAAACGGTTAAATGCATGTTCAAACGTGGACAAAACAAGTTGAGATGGTGAAGGGGAACGCTCAACAGTAATGTTTACGAATGAATTGAACACAATACATGAATTGAAAAATAAAAAGAGTGGTGTTTTTATGAGTCAAGTTTCAATTTCTTCATTGGAACATATGAAACTGAAAGAGTTGTACGAGCTTGCCCGTCAATATAAAGTATCTTATTACAGCAAGCTAACGAAAAAGGAATTAATTTTTGCAATCTTAAAGGCGAATGCGGAACAAGAAGACTTATTATTTATGGAAGGTGTTTTAGAAATAATTCAGTCTGAGGGCTTTGGTTTCTTAAGACCGATTAACTATTCACCGAGCTCGGAAGATATTTATATTTCAGCTTCACAAATAAGACGTTTTGATTTACGAAATGGAGATAAAGTATCAGGTAAAGTTCGTCCTCCAAAAGAAAATGAGCGGTACTATGGTTTGCTGCATGTAGAAGCGGTAAATGGTGAAGACCCAGAAACGGCAAAGGAACGTGTTCACTTCCCAGCATTAACTCCTCTTTATCCAGATAGACAAATTTACCTTGAAACAAAACCAAATTATTTATCAACAAGAATCATGGATTTAATCGCACCTGTTGGCTTTGGACAGCGTGGTTTAATCGTTGCCCCGCCGAAAGCAGGGAAAACGATGCTTTTGAAGGAAATTGCGAATAGCATTACGACGAATAATCCGGAAGCTGAGCTTATCGTTTTATTAATTGATGAAAGACCTGAAGAGGTAACAGATATTGAACGTTCAGTTGCGGGTGATGTCGTTAGCTCAACCTTTGACGAGGTTCCAGAAAATCATATTAAAGTTGCTGAGCTTGTATTAGAGCGTGCTATGCGTCTTGTTGAACATAAGAAAGATGTTATTATTTTAATGGATAGTATTACTCGTTTAGCAAGAGCGTATAACCTTGTTATTCCGCCAAGTGGAAGAACATTATCCGGTGGTATTGACCCAGCTGCGTTCCACCGTCCAAAACGTTTCTTCGGTGCTGCCCGTAATATCGAAGAAGGTGGAAGCCTAACAATTCTTGCAACAGCATTAGTTGATACAGGCTCACGGATGGATGACGTTATTTACGAGGAATTCAAAGGGACAGGTAATATGGAGCTTCACTTAGATCGCTCACTTGCTGAAAAACGGATTTTCCCTGCGATTGATATTCGTCGTTCAGGAACTAGAAAAGAAGAGCTTCTAATTCCAAAAGATCATCTTGAAAAGTTATGGGCAATTCGAAAATCGATGTCTGATACACCAGATTTCATTGAGAAGTTCCTAAGAAAGCTACGTCAAACGAAATCGAATGAAGAATTTTTCAGTAATTTAGATGCTGAAATGAAAACAGCTAGAAATCGATAAATCTTTGAGCAACACGGTTCAAATTTGAAGGGAACATGTTTAATAATTAAGTCCCCTTTAATTTCCATATACTACCCTAGAACTTCGGCTTGCTTTTAGACCGTGTCCTTGTTATAATTTCATCATGTGCTTTTCTAGAATTGAGTTGTCAATCGGACGAGTCATTCTAGATGATAACTCTGTTTCAGATGATTCAGGGCGGAAGGAGATGAAAAGAATGAAAACAGGAATTCATCCAAACTATAATAAAGTTATGGTGAAATGCGCTTGTGGTAACGAATTCGAAACTGGTTCTGTTTTAAACGAAATCAAAGTTGAGGTTTGTTCTGAGTGCCATCCATTCTACACAGGACGTCAAAAATTTGCAGATGCAGGTGGACGTGTAGACAAATTCAACAAAAAATACGGCATTACACAAAAGTAATAATGGTAACTTACAACAGGCAAGACGAAATGGCTCTTGCCTGTTTTTTCACGTCTATTTTTAAATGAAACCAATCGTTTCATGCCTGAACCTGTATGTTCAGGAAGTTTAAAGCCACCCTATTAATAGGGAATTAGATAACGAGTCACAGTACATCTGTGCTAAATAAATGAGTGCTTAACGGAAGGCATAAATCGGTAAAAAGACAGATAACTAAGTAGAAATATTACTTTTTTAGTGTCTAGAGAGCACCTAAATCATGAGGTTCAGCTTATTCCTATATTAAGAGAAAAACCTTCTTATATTTAGAAATGTGGGTGCTTGTGCTTTTCTTAAAATGAAACAACGTAGCGAAGGGAGAGGCCGTTTTAATGTATGTAATGAAGCAAAGTGGCTGGCTTGAAGTGATCTGTGGCAGCATGTTCTCAGGGAAGTCTGAGGAATTAATTCGCCGCGTTCGCCGAGCACAATTTGCAAAACAAGAAGTAAAGGTATTTAAACCAGCTATTGATAACCGCTACAGTGAAGAAGAAGTCGTATCACATAATGGAACGGCGATTATTTCCAAACCAATTAAATCATCAAAAGAGATTTTTGACCATATTTCAGAAAATACCGATCTAATTGCTGTTGATGAAGTCCAATTTTTTGACGAAGACATTTGTCATGTTCTTACATTGCTAGCAAACCAAGGCTACCGAGTAATTGCAGCGGGACTTGATCAAGACTTTAGAGGTGAACCATTTAGTGTTGTACCACAATTAATGGCCGTAGCAGAGCTTGTTACAAAGCTACAAGCAGTATGCTCTGTTTGCGGTTCACCTGCAAGCCGTACGCAACGACTAATTAACGGAAAACCAGCATCATACGATGATCCAATCATTTTAGTTGGTGCATCTGAGTCGTATGAACCAAGATGCCGTCATCATCATGAGGTGCCGGGGAAGCCTGTTGTTGATCTTAAAATGCTCAATCGTAATGAGATAAATAGTCTATAAGCATAGAAAGTACATGGGCTAATTTTCTTGCCGGGTTAAACAAAACAAAAACTTCGAAAACGAAGCAAATAATCACAAAAAACACCATGCCAAATGGACGGCATGGTGTTTTTTGTGCTAATACCATTGGAACTTTATGAAAAAACACAAAAAAAACATACATTTTAATCAAATTTAAAGAATTTTAAGGAAATAGATAATATTTTAAGTGATGTACCGTTACCAGATGATTGGATTAAGAAAGATGTCGGTATAAGAAATTGGATTTACTGTGAGTAGGTATAGTGAAAAGGTCTAGGCATTCCTAGACCTTTTTTATTTTTAAGGTTAAAGGGAATTTACAAAATATTAAAGAAACTTTACGTAACCTTTAAATTCCATTTACAAAATTCGATTAGTATTGACATGTATAGCAATTTTTAAGGAGGTACATATGATTAAACATGATGTAAGGCTTCAATGTAAAAGGATTTTTATCCTAACATGTATGGTAACCATTATCTTTTCAAATTTTATGACATTTATCCCAGCAAAGAAAACGTTTGCGGAAGAATTAAATGTCGAAGCAAATCCTTCATCAACTGGTAATGAACAACAACCAACTTCAACTGATCTTAATCTAGAAGAAAAATCAAATCAGGATGCTACCGAAGAGGAGTCCCCAACTGGCGGACAAACGGCTGAACAACCAGCACCGGAAGAAGAACCGGTACCAATAGAAGAACCTCTTCAAGAAAATAATCAAACTGAACAGCCTCAACAAGAAAACACAGCTCAAGAAGAAGCACCCGCGAATGTACAAGAAGAAGCACCTACAAATACACAAGAAGAAGTACCTACAAGTGCTTCAGAAGAAAAACCGCAACTAGAAACACCGACCCAGGAAGAGACAGAAGCAACAGAATTAGAAGTACAAGAGGAACCCTCTATTGAGTCTGAAGACTTTAACAAAAATGCTCATCTCTTAATAACAGAAATTTCTCCAAATAGTAAAGGCACTGATAACTTTGAGTACTTTGAAGTGTACAATAATACAAATCAGCCCTTATCTCTAGCAAATTATACATTTTTATACCGTTATACAGATTCTGGTGAAGAAAAGGTATTCCAAGTACCTGCAACAACAATTGACCCACAGGAAACACTCGTATTTTGGTTTAATAATGCGGGACTTTCACTAGATGACTTTAACAATCATTTTGGAACACAATTAACAAGCGAGCAGGTTGTCGAATACAAAGATGTTTTCCCGGGATTTGCCAACGGTGGAAACCGCGCAGCAGTTATTAAAGATAAGGATGGAAATGAGATAACGGCTGCAACCTATTTACCTAATGAAACAGACAATACCGGGCTTGTCGTTCAATATAAATATGCTCCAGCTAAAACGGAAATGGAAAAACTTCAAGTTTTAGCAGCTCCAAGTCCAGGAGCAATTGAAAACACTCAAGTACCGGCAAAGACAGTCGAGCTACCTGAAATACCTGCTGATACAGAGCCGCCAGTCATTTCGCATAACGCAGTAACCGAAGGTAAGGCGTTACAATCGTTAAAGATTGAAGCTAACGTAACTGATGATCACTTCGTTCATAATGTAACCCTTCATATTAAGGCTGAAGGTGAAAATGAGTTTATACAAATTCCGATGACTAAAAGCACTGAAAATGAGTCAATCTTTACTGTTGAAGTTCCAGGAACAGAAGTCCAAGGAAATATTGTGTACTATATTGAAGCAACAGATGGAACGAATTCCTCTAAAACAGATGAGTACTTAGTTAAAATCGAAACGCCACAGGAAACATATAGTAATCAGCCTTTATTAATTACTGAGCTTTCACCGAACTCTGCTGGTGGAGGAACAGACTACTATGAATTTTTTGAACTCTATAATAATACAAATCAGCCATTAGCATTAACAAATTATTCATTTGTATACAAATATACGGATACTGGAAGTGAGGTAGTCTTCCAAGTTCCTGCGACTACGATTGAGCCACAAGAAACCCTTGTATTATGGTTCAATAACGGGAATCGCACGTTACAGCAATTTAATGAAAACTACGGTACAAACCTACCAGCTGAACAAGTAATAGAATATACAGATACAGCTTTTCCGGGCTTCGCAAACGGTGGAAACCGCGCAATCGTTATTAAAGATAACAATGGAACAGAGCTAGTTTCTGCAGCTTATTTAGGGAATGAAAACGATAATACTGGAGCAGATATTCATTATTTATTTTCAACAGAAGGGACAGAAATGGTTAAATACCGAGTCCTTTCACCACCAACTCCAGGTGTAATTGATTCCGTACAAATACCGACAAAGCCGATTGAAATTGATGAACAACCTAAAGACGTAGAAGCACCTGTTATTACTCATACACCAATTAAATCGGGTGAGGCGTACGCTCCGATAGTAGTTGAAGCAACTGTAACAGATGATAAGGCAGTGCCGTTTGTTACATTGCATTATAAAAAGGCAAGTGATGACTCGTTTACAGCTCTTTCAATGAGTGTAAGTGCGGATACAGGAAGCTATTCGGCTGTTATTCCGGGAACAAAAGTAGATGAATCAATTACGTACTATATCGAAGCTTCTGACGGAACAAATTCTGCAAAAACAGATGAATACGTAGTCGAAGTGAAGAAAGAGGAAGTAGATTATACGAAAATTCCGAAGTTCCTAGTAACAGAAGTTGTCCCAGACTCAGAAAATGTCGGGTCAGCAGATGGCTACGAATTTATTGAAATCTATAATAACACTGATAAGGATATAAGCTTTAAAGATTATAAGATTCAATATCGTTATGGAACAGATCCGGCAAGTGATGTTGTGTGGCCTTCAATTCCAGATGATGTTGTCATTCCGGCACAAGACACGCTTGTTTTTTGGATTATAAACTCACAAAACACAGAACAAACTGTTGCTGATTTTAACGCTAACTATGGCACGAATTTAGTTGAAAATGAAGATATCGTTCGAATTTATAGCGACGGAATGGCTAACGGCAGTACAAGAGGTCTAGTTGTTGCTACAAATACGAAGGAGGAAATATCTGTTTCCTACTACAATGAGGTAGCAAACGTTGATGATACTGTTCCGAATAAAGGGATAGTCTATAAATATCCTGAAGATGGCTCGACACAATCTATAAAAGTGAGCGCAGGAACGGAAGCTGCAACACCAGGTGCGGTAGAATCGTTCCAAGTTCCAAAACAACCGATTCATATCGAGGATGATTCAGTAGCACCAACTGTAATCAATAAAACGAAAGTAACCGAAGTTGAGGAAACTGAAGATATTGAGATTGCAGCTGAAGCAAATGATAATGTTGGTGTTAAATCTGTCACTTTATATTATCGAACAAATGACCAAGAACAGTTTACTCAAACATTACTAAGCTTAGATTCTGAAACACAATTGTATAAAAATATGATTTATGCATCTGATTTAATTGCTAAGCAATCTGTTGAGTATTACTTTGTCGTATCAGATGGGGTAAATGAAACAAAAAGTGATACTTATCAAATCGACATTAAGAGCAAGAATGATGATTCAGATATACGATTGAATGTAAAAGACAATGATATATTATCTGGTACAAAAATCATCAAAGGAACGTCAAAGGAAGAAACTCCTGATGATGTAAAGCTATTTATTGATGAAGCAGAAGTACAAGCAGGTGCTTATAAGTCATTAGAAACTCAAGCTTATTTTGCACTAGAAGTGAACGGTTTAAATACGTACTTTAAAAATGCCGTAACAATGGGTGCGGATGTTCTATACTTAATGGATAAGGATTGGCTATCACATTGGAAAACCTTTACGATTCCGGTGGATGCTGACCGTTTACAACTAGGTGAAAACACTTTAACTGTTCGTGCTGGAAATAAAGCTTCACCATTCCAGTTAGAGGAAAGTGAAGAAAATCGTGATGATTATACGATAAGAAATGTCCGTTTAATTCTAGCAGATGGTACGGTATTAAGGGATCCTGCTAAGAGTGATCCAACTAAGGTTTATGATATGGGGGATGATGGTACATATCGCCCATTTGAGGATTTCACCTTTACGATTTCTGAGGAGCATACACATGCAAAGACATATGCATGGGATACGACAAAGGTTGCTGATGGAAAGCATATTGTAAAAGCTCAAGATCGCGACAATGAAGTTACATCAACAATCTTCGTTGATAATACAGCACCACAGGTGAAGACAACTGTTGAAGAAGGCAAGGAATACAAAGGTGCATTCACAATCGATACAGATGTTACAGATGAAATTGCTGGCGTGAACACTGTTCAAGTGCTGCTTGATAACGAGCAAATTACCGTTCCGTACGAAACAGCATCATCTCAGTTAACACCAGGAGAGCATACGTTAACAGTTGTTGCAGAGGATAAAGTAGGTAACGTAACAGAGGAAGTTGTCAAATTCTCTGTAAACAATGAAAATCCTAGTCTACCCGAGCTTATCTCACCAGCAGATAGCCTAACGACACCGGTAGATGGTGATGCGAAATTAAAGGTAAAAGTAACAGACCCAACAAATGATGAGTTAGATGTAACGTTCTATAAAGGCTACCAATATGACGTTGCTGATACGAATCATGTAAAAGCCTTCAAAAATGCGAATGATATTGAGCCACCATCTGTTATGGTACCGGATGGAGAGGAAAGCTTTACATCAGATGATATTTCGTTAGTTGCGGAAAAGGATGGGGAATATTTAACGACAAATTCTGATACACAGTTCCCATACCATCGCTTTGATGTAACTGTAGATGAGTCAGTTGATGAAAATGATAAGATTGAACTCTCATGGACTGGTCATTCCCTAGAGGGTAGAAAGGTTTCAATGTATGCATGGAACCATCAAACGAATAAATGGGATTTAATTACGTATAACATCGCTGGCAAGGAAGATTTTGAACTAAAGGGCAATGTTACGGTAAATGAATATGTAAAGGATTCAAAAATAAATGTACTCGTTCAAGATGAAATTCCAAGCAGTCCAGATGAGTATGATTACACATTCGTATGGATGTCTGATACACAATATTATTCAGAATCCTACCCATATATCTTTGAAAAGCAAACAAATTGGATTGCCGAAAAGCAAGAAGAAATGAAAATCAAATATGTCTTCCACACAGGAGATTTAGTTGATGAATCAGATAAGCTAGAACAATGGCAATATGCTGACCAATATATGAAGGTGCTTGATGATAATAATATTCCGTACGGCGTTCTAGCTGGTAACCATGATGTTGATCAATTATCAAATGATTACACGGAATACTATAAATGGTTTGGCGAAGACCGATTTGTAGAAAAAGACTACTATGGTGAATCATATAAAAACAATCGAGGACATTATGATCTCATCTCAGCAAATGGCAATGACTTTATCATGGTTTACATGGGCTGGGGAGTTGAAGCTGAGGATTTACAATGGATGAATCAGGTATTAAGTGAATACCCAGATAGAAAGGCGATTTTAAACTTCCATGAATATTTACTAGTTTCAGGAAATAGAAGCCCGATTGGTGAAACGATTTATAAGGAAGTTGTAGAAAAGAATCCTAACGTTATCGCCGTTCTTAGTGGTCACTACCATGATTCTGAAACATTAGTAAGTGAAATTGATGATAATGGTGACGGAGTAGCGGACCGTGAAGTTTATCAAATGCTTGGCGACTACCAAGGTGGTCCTGAAGGCGGTCAAGGCTATATGAAACTATTACATTTTGACCAGGATAATAATCGAATTATCGTCAACACATATTCACCATACTTAGATGACTATAATTTCTATGATCCCGCAGAATTCCCTGGAAAAGATGAAATGATAATCAACCTTGATTTACAAGTAGATAAAAAGCAAGTAGCAACTGATTATTTCACTGTCAATGTAAAAACAGATGAGGAAATTGGTAAACAAGAAAATGTTGCAAGTGGTTCAACTGCTGAAGTCACATGGGAAGGACTGACTGAGAAACAAACCTATTCCTGGTATGTGATAGCAGAGGATGACTATACGGGAACATCTGAATCACCGATATGGTCATTTACAAAGGGTAAAAATGAACAACCTAATCCAGGAAATGGCGAAGAAAAGCCAGGCGATGGAGAGAACCCACCAGGAAATGGTGGAGAAAAGCCGGGCAATGAAGAGAACCCGCCAGGAAATGGTGAAGAAAAGCCAGGCAATGGAGAGAACCCACCAGGAAATGGTGAAGAGAAGCCGGGCAATGGGGAGAACCCGCCAGGCAATGGTGAAGAGAAGCCAGGCAATGGGGAGAACCCGCCAGGAAATGGCGAAGAAAAGCCAAATAACGGAGGAATCACTCCAGACAAAGATGGAGACACTCGAGGAAACGATGATAAAACACCTACAGGTAACTCAGGTGAGAAGGAGCGTCCATCTATAGGGCAGGAGCAAAATGGTTTAAATATTTTACCGAATACGGCAACAAGTAACTTTACTTTCTTGCTTATTGGTATGATCATTTTTGCGGCTGGTGTAGCGTTTATGATTATCCGTAAAAGAGAAAAAAGTATTTAATCAAAACAAAAGGCTGTCTCTAAGAACTTCTTAGAAGACAGCCTTTTTCTATAATCAACATCTTAAATGTCTAGCTTACTGTGAGATTAATGACTTCAAAGAATAAGATTTGCTTACCCTATTAAAAACTAAAAATCGAACTGATTAAGTTTTTCCGCTTCGTCTTTTTAGGTGCAGGAGATTGATCGAAAACTAAAACATTATCTTTTACATGCTCACGTTTTTGTTGGTTTTGTTCAAGCTCAGCAACCTTCTCTTCTAAAGACGAAATTTTTGCTAGTAATTCCTCCATCTCTTTACGATGCTGAAGAACTTGGTATGATACAACATCATCAGCTTTACTTCTTATTTTTCTCTCTAGCTCATCGATCCGGTCATTTAATACTTTCATTTTGGAAGAGTCATAAGTTGGAGTAATTTTTGCAGTACCTGTTCGTTGTTCGGTTTTGATAGGTTTTTGAGTAGATGGCTGATTTTCTGTTGAAGCAGTCTGCTGCTGAACCTGCTTTAATCGCTTGACATCCTCTTCCGTAAATTGATAATGGCCAAGCTCATTTTTTTCTAATTGCATGTCCAACTGATTTACCCATCTCATTAATGTCCGTCTTGAAACCCCGAGCTCTTTTACGACAGTAGCTGTATTCATCCGTATTCCTCCCTGAAATTGAGTAGTTATGAAGGAAAAGTATTTCTCCTTCGAATTCCATTGACTATTCCTTCGTCCCAGAATTAGCAACCTGTATATGTACCTTTTCTATTCTTATAGCTAGTTCCCTTCACGTTAGACAAAACAAGTTTATATTCGGCAAAGAAAGTGGAAGTTTTACATAATATGAATACAGCCTGTCGATGTTTGCTTAAGCTTCGTATAGCTCGATAGGAAGCCCATCAGGATCCTGGAAGAAGGTGAATTTCTTATCTGTAAGTGGGTCAATTCGAATCGGTTCTACTTCAACACCTTTACTTGCAAGCTCTTTAACAGCCTCTTCAATTGCTGAAACTTCAAAGGCAAGATGTCGTAAGCCAACAGCTTCAGGCTGTGTAGGTCGCTTAGGTGGATTTGGGAATGAAAATAGTTCGATTTGATAAACATCATTCACCATTAAGTCTAATTTATAGGAATGTCGCTCCTCACGGTAAACCTCATTAAGGATACGAAGCCCAAGTATTTCTGTATAAAACGCTTTAGATATCTCATAGTTTGAGCAAATAATCGCAATATGATGGATTTTGTTTAGATTCATCTTTCTACCTCTTTTCCTATAAGTGCATTCATATAATCATAGTTTACCATCAAAATTTTCCTCTGACTGTATCTGGATGTCAATTTGCTTTTGACGCTTTATCTGACCTATACTATAATTAAAACGTTATGCATGAAAATTGAGGTGAACATGTATGTTAGATCGTTTACAATCGGTTGAAGACCGTTATGAAAAACTAAATCAGCTTTTAATGGATCCGGATATTATCAGTGATTCAAAAAAGCTACGTGAATATTCTAAAGAACAATCAGATTTACAAGAAACAGTTGAGGCTTATCGTGAATATAAAGAGGTTCGTGAGCAGATAGCTGACACGAAATCAATGCTTGAGGAGAAGCTCGATGCTGAAATGCGAGAAATGGCAAAGGAAGAGCTTTCTGAACTAGAAGAACGGGAAGAGGAACTAACAAATCGCTTAAAACTGCTTCTAGTTCCAAAGGATCCGAATGACGATAAAAACGTTATTATGGAAATCCGTGGTGCAGCAGGTGGTGAAGAGGCTGCATTATTTGCCGCAAACTTATATCGTATGTACACCCGTTATGCTGAAACACAAGGCTGGAAAATTGATGTAATGGAAGTAAATGCGACAGGTACGGGCGGATATAAGGAAATTATCTTTATGATTAATGGAAAGGGAGCCTATTCAAAATTAAAATTTGAAAATGGTGCCCACCGTGTTCAACGTGTTCCTGAAACAGAATCAGGCGGACGTATTCATACATCAACCGCAACAGTTGCAGTTCTCCCTGAGGCAGAAGAGGTAGAGGTTGAGATTCATGAAAAGGATATTCGTGTTGATACGTTTGCATCAAGTGGACCAGGTGGACAAAGTGTTAATACAACAATGTCTGCTGTCCGTTTAACACATATCCCAACAGGGACAGTTGTTTCCTGTCAGGACGAAAAATCACAAATTAAAAATAAAGAAAAGGCTATGAAGGTTCTTCGTGCCCGTGTTTATGATAAATTTCAACAAGAAGCACAAGCAGAGTATGACCAAAACCGTAAGCTAGCGGTTGGTACAGGTGATCGCTCTGAACGGATTAGAACGTATAACTTCCCGCAAAACCGTGTAACGGACCATCGTATTGGTTTAACGATTCAAAAGTTAGACCAAATTTTAGAAGGAAAGCTTGATGAAGTGATTGATGCATTAATCGTTGAGGATCAATCAAGCCGTCTTCAAGCTGCGCAAGATTAAAAATAGATGAAATATGTATTCGAAGCCCTGAACTGGGCTTCTTCTTTTTTAAAGGAAGCGGGAAGAGATGAAAATGCGGCTGAGCTATTGCTCAAGCATCATTTACAAATGAGTCGGGCATCGATGCTTGCAAATTTGAGACTGGTCCTCTCAGATGAGCAGCTTGAAGCCTTTAAGTCTGATGTTATGAAGCATGCTTCAGGAATACCTGTACAGTATTTGATTGGCTATGAGGAATTTTATGGACGACGTTTTTACGTAAATGAAGAGGTGCTTATTCCCCGTCCTGAAACAGAAGAGCTTGTAGAAGGAATTTTACAGCGAACAAATCAGTATTTTGATGGGGATGAACCGTTAGAAGTTGTAGACGTTGGGACAGGAAGTGGTGCAATTGCCATTACGCTAGCTCTCGAAAATCCAAGATATCATGTACGAGCAATTGATATCGCACAAGAATCATTACAAATCGCAGAAAAAAATGCGCTTGAGCTCGGGGCAAACGTCCAATGGCTTCACGGTGATTTACTTGAACCGATATCAAGTCAAAATAATCTTAAGAAAGTGGATATTCTCGTATCAAACCCACCATATATACCTGACGCTGATATTGAGACACTATCAACAATTGTCAAAGACCACGAACCAATCCGAGCCCTAGCTGGTGGAAAGGACGGATTAAACTTTTACAGAAGGCTTATCAAAGACATGGTGCCTCTACTCAACGAAAAAGCACTAATTGCCTTTGAAATCGGAACAGGACAAGGCCAAGATGTAAAACAACTAATCGAACAAACCCTCCCAACAGCTAAAATTGAAATTATCTCCGACATCAACGGAAAAGAACGCATGGTCTTCGCAGCAAAATAATTGGTTGGGGGACAACTTTTGGTTGGGGGACAGTCCCCCAACCAAGCTTAAAACATGATTTTATGAGATTAACACTCAAAATGGGGGACAGTCCCCACTTCACACAAATCCCCCTAGGACAAGGGTTTGTTCGCTAATAGATTTAGTCTGTGCCCCTTTTTGGGGACAGTCCCCAAAAAAACTAGCAAACTATTTTTGAAAAACTAGTTTAGGAATCTCTCTCTCTGTCCATACTGTTTACCAAGGGAGGAGAGAGATGATGAAAAAACAAAAACTTGCATTTATATATATATTTCTATTATTTATTGGGGCTGTTGCAAATGTCTATAAAGAGCCGGTAGCAGCAAGCACAACAAGTGCTGAGGAGCCTGTCGTTATTCCGGAAGAGGCGATTCGTTTACGGATTCTAGCGAATAGTGATTCTGATGAGGATCAAGCGTTGAAAAGAAAAATCCGTGATGAGGTAAATAAAGAAATCACGCAATGGGTTGCCAAGCTAACTTCAGTAGAAGAAGCGAGAAAATTAATTCAATCAAGATTACCAGAAATTGAAAATATTGTTGAGCGTGTTCTTGATGAGGAAAATAAACAGCAGTCGTACTCAGTAGATTTTGATAATGTTAGCTTTCCAACAAAGCTCTATGGAAATTTCATCTATCCAGCAGGTGAATATGAAGCGATTTTAATTAGTCTTGGTGAGGCAAAGGGTGCTAATTGGTGGTGTGTATTATTTCCACCGCTATGCTTCTTAGACTTCTCGAATAGTGAAGCAGTTCAAGCCGCAGAACCAGAAGATAGCAATACAAATGACAAAGAAAAAACGGATGAAAAATTAGCAGTACTAGTCGTTGATGAGGAAGAAGAAAAAGAAGAGGAAGTAGAAGTAAAATTCTTCTTAGTAGAATGGTTCCAAGGCTTGTTTTCATAGAAATAAAAAAAGGGTGGGGACAGTCCCCACCCTTAAAAGATCCTATCAACACAACGTTTTCACTAGTAAAATAATCTGTAAAGCGCTTAATTGGGGACAGTCCCCAAAAAAATAGAATAAATCTAGTTTTTGCCTCATAGAGTTGAAGTAGAAATAACAAATTATGAGGTGAGAGTATGTTTTATCAGTTAAAGGTTGCAAAAGAGAAGGATTTAAATAGGCTTGTAGCGTTTGTTGATATGGCTGGGGTCAGTTCAGAGGGATTTGAACGTTTAATAGATTATTTTGTCATAATGGAAAATGAGGAGCGAGAGATTGTCGCCTGTATCGGGATTGAACCAATGGAGGACACAGGGTTATTACGTTCACTTGTCGTATCGGACAAGCTGAAGCAAGCCCACATCTTAACTCTTTTTCAAAGCATTCAATCACTTGCTGAACAAAAAGGATTAAAAGATCTGTATTTAGTCACAAACAAAGAAGCATCTGTCCAATTTTTATCATTAATGGGCTTTGATGAAATTGACCAGGAGAAAATCCCCTCAAAATTAATGGCTTTACAGCATATGAAGGAATCAGCAAATGACACAAATGCAAAAATAATGGTAAAATCCACATAATGTGGATATATCCACATAGTTTTCCACAATAACCACAGCCTTATCCACAAAATGTGGATAAGGCTTGTTTTCATGTCGTTCATTTTATATACTACAAGGACGAATATGCTATGATTAGTAATAGAATTGAACGGTGAAAAGGGAGTTAGAGTAAATGAATACAAAAATATGGACTGTGGATGACTCGGAAAACTTATCCACTAGTTATTCACATATTTCACAAGCAGCAAAATTATTAACAGAAAATGAAGTAGTCGCCTTTCCGACAGAGACCGTTTACGGATTAGGTGCTAACGCTTATTCAGATGAAGCGGTCCAAAAGATTTTTGCAGCAAAGGGGAGACCAGCCGATAACCCGTTAATCGTCCATATTGCTTCGAAAAAAAGTCTGGATGATATCGTGACAAATATTCCTGACTATGTGTATAAACTGATCGATGAATTTTGGCCAGGTCCGTTAACGTTTATATTACCCAAAAAAGGTGAGAGGTTATCGAAACTCGTCACAGCTGGACTTAATACAGTAGGCGTAAGAATGCCTGATCATCAGCTCGCCCTTGCTTTAATTAAGGAGGCAAATGTTCCAATTGCAGCACCTAGTGCAAATCGTTCAGGAAAACCTAGTCCAACCCTTGCCTCACATGTATATCATGATTTAAACGGGAAAATTGGTGGAATTGTTGACGGGGGCCCAACAGGTGTTGGCGTTGAATCAACAGTATTAGATTGTACAACAAACATCCCGGCAATTTTACGCCCAGGTGGAATAACAAAGGAGCAACTTGAAAAGATAGTTGGTGAAGTATCCGTTGACAAGGCGCTTGTTGAAGAGGGACATGCACCGAAGTCACCCGGAATGAAATATACACACTATTCACCAAATGCGCCCGTCATTATAGCAAACGGAAATTATTCATTTATTCAAAAGCTAGTAAATGAATATAAGGAAGCAGGAAAATCTGTAGGTGTACTAACAACAAGTGAAGGAATCCCCTATCTTCAAGCAGATAAAGTCATCGCCTGTGGAAGCAGAGATGATTTACGTACGGTCGCAACAGATCTTTATGATACGTTAAGAACATTTGACGAAACGGATATCGATATTATCATCAGTGAAAGCTTTCCGAAGTCAGGAGTTGGAGAAGCGATCATGAATCGCCTGCTTAAGGCAGCGGGTAACCGTGTAGTAGAAGAATAAAGAATGAATGTCCCAAGCTATTCAAAGATAGCCTTGGGATTTTTTTAATGAATTGATAATGGCAGGTAAAATAGGGCCTCCTGCTCCCTCCACTTGTAAGTTTTCCGCTGACACACTTAGTGCCTCCATCCATGCCCATCCTATAAATTAAAAATTCAAGTGAATAACAAATCATCGTAATGTTTTTAGACACAATCAAAAAATATATCTGACACCATAGGTATCATCAGCTATTAAGGAATAAATAGAGCGGTCTACCCCTTAAAAGTTCTAATTCGAATCGGACGTGCATAAAGTTAACTAGGCGTGTCCGAGGAGGGTAAAGATGAGTTTAGAAACGGTGATAAATGAACTTTTTACATTAATAATTATGGCATTGGCACTTGGCATGGACGCATTTTCTGTAGGCCTTGGGATGGGCTTAATTAGACTTAGAATGAAACAAATCTTTTACATCGGTGTCACAATCGGTGTATTTCATATAGTAATGCCATTAGTTGGAATGGTAATTGGAAGGCTATTAAGTGATACCTTTGGAACGATTGCAACATTGCTTGGCGGTGGATTATTAATATTACTCGGAGCGCAAATGATATTTGCGTCATTTAGTAAGGAAGAAAAGCCGTTAATAACACCTGTAGGAATGGGGCTCATCGTGTTTGCCCTTAGCGTGAGCTTAGATAGCTTTTCAGTTGGTTTAAGCTTAGGAATCTATGGGGCAAAAACGATTTTAACAGTTGCTATTTTTGGAATCATTAGTATGATTTTAACATGGTTTGGACTGCTTATTGGCAAAAGGGTTCAATCATGGATTGGCTCATATAGTGAAGCTCTTGGAGGCAGTATTTTATTTGCTTTTGGCATAAAATTACTTTTTTCCTTTTAACTAGCTCTGAAATTACGGGTAGTTCGGAGCTCTCCATTGCCTCTTGAGATAATCTATTGCAGCAATTCCGAGAGTCACCATATCGCTGGCGTTCCTGTGTATAGAATGACTGCATTACTTATGATGACAAGAAAAAGCCGGGTCTCTATTCATGAATCAAAGAGACTCGGCTTTTTGCTTTAAATTATTTATTTTGTAATAGAAGCTCATATGACTCTTTAATACGCTCACTATCGAGACGATCGCCTATCAAAATAATGATGGAGGGCTGTGATGTCTCAACTTCTTCAACGTAAAGGCGCCCTGAGGAATATTGAAAAGAGTAGGCAGTCGCACCATCGTTAAACGTAATGATTCCCTTTCCTCTAATAACATCGTTAGGAAGTTGTTTAAGCCATGCTTCAAATTCCTTTTTAGTAAACTTAGGGACGTCTGTTAATTTCACTGCTTTTAGCGTTGCATGTTGATGATCGTGCTTATGATTACAATCATCTGAATGACAGCTACATGTTGGCTGCTCAGCTTCTTTCGTAAGCTCTAATGTCTGCACTCTAGATAGCAGCAACTCGTTTATTGCTACATCACCAAATGTTGATTTTATAATTGGCGTTTCGACACTAGTTGTTTTACGTATGGAGGCAAGAATCTTTTCTAGTTTTTTCTCTGTTACTAAATCGGTTTTATTCAATACAATGAGTGAAGCGCAGTTGATTTGTTCCTTTAATAGCGTTCGAATTTCCTTTGAGCTTGAAAAGATACTTTGATATTCAAGATATTGACTCGCATCAACTAAGCTAATGATGGAGCGGATTGCAAAATGATCAATATAAACAGGGGCTGTTATCGCCTCGACGATTTCAGATGGATTGGCAACACCTGTTCCTTCTATGAGCAAAATATCAACAGAGTTGTCAATAAATTGGTTAAGCGTTAATTTTAAATCCTCCTGCATCGAGCAACAAATGCAGCCATTTAATAATTCAACCATTTTTTCTGTCTTAAAAAGATGTGATTCGACATTTGTATCACCGAGTTCATTTAAGATAATGCCAACCTTTTTTCCTTTAAGCTGACTATCCTCTACTAATCTCTTTAATACAGTAGTTTTTCCGCTACCTAAAAACCCACTAATGATATAAACATCGGTTACTTGACTCATAAAAGTACCCCCGTTCTTTTCTGTAGCTAGAAAATATCGTTTTTGTTTTACCTCAAATAGGAAGCATTACGACTAGATCCTTTCTATCATATTTCTTCCTTCGCGCTTCGACAATATTCTTTTCGAAAATTTACAAAATCTTAACGAAATCTACAAAATACGAAAAAGGTAGCTTAACAATATAAAACTACCATTGTATTTGTATGGGAAAAATATATTCAAAGGAGGAAATGTAGTGGTAGTGAAACGTGGATTATCAAAAAAACTAGTCACCTTTGGCGTTTTGTCTACTTTAGTCATTGGAAGCTTTGCAGGATTAAGACAAGAATCGGCAAAGGCGAATACTGAAGAGACACCTGAAATAAAAAACGTCATTTTTTTAATTGGTGATGGGATGGGGCCTTCCCCGATTGCAGCACATCGTTATATGAAGGATGATCCTTCGACAAAAGAAATGGAATTAACGGAATTTGATAAACACTTAGTCGGTATGCAAACAACATATCCTGATGACCCAGCACAGAATATTACAGATTCAGCATCAGCAGCTACTGCTATGGCATCTGGTATCAAAACATACAACAATGCTATTGGGATGGACCCTAATAAAAATCCATACGAAACAGTTCTAGAGCAAGCGAAAGAGGACGGAAAGGCGACAGGTCTTGTTGCAACCTCTGAAATTACACATGCAACACCTGCATCATATGGTGCCCATGATGAAAGTCGTAAAAACATGGATGCGATTGCTAACGACTATTACGATGAATTAATTAATGGCAATCATAAAATTGATGTATTACTTGGTGGCGGCTCTAGCAATTTTATTCCAGAAGACGGTCGCAAAATCGATAATCGCAACCTTGTCGAAGAATTTCAAAAAGATGGGTATAGCTATGTGACGACAAAAGAAGAATTACTAGCTGACGAAAATGAGCAAGTTTTAGGGTTATTTGCAACAGGTGGTCTTCCTAAAATGATCGACCGACCAGACAGCATTCCTTCTTTAGAGGATATGACAAAAGTAGCTATTGATAAATTAAGCAGTGATGAACAGGGCTTTTTCTTAATGGTAGAGGGAAGTCAAATCGACTGGGCTGAGCATGATAATGATATTGTTGGCACAATGAGTGAAATGGATGATTTTGAAAAGGCGTTTAAAGCAGCAATTGATTTTGCTGAACAAGACGGTCACACATTAGTTGTAACAACAGCTGACCATGCAACAGGTGGATTATCACTAGGCGCAAACACAAAGGCTACTCCAAATGGAGATTATAACTTCCATGTAGGGCCAATCAAAGCCTTCAGCAAAACACCTGATTATATTGCGGCAGAAATTTTCGCTGCTGGTCCAAATGCTGATGTAGAAGCAATTATGAAGAAATATATTGATGCTAATTTTTATAGCCAAATTTCAGCGGAAGAAATTCAAGCTGTCAAAGATGCAGTCCAAACAAATAATTTAACAGAAATCGATAATGCAATTGAAGCGATTGTTAATGAGCATTCTGTAACAGGATGGACGACAGGTGGTCATACTGGTGAAGATGTTCCTGTTTATGCATATGGCCCACAAAAAGAACGTTTTGCAGGATTAATTGACAATACAGAACAAGCAAAAATTATCTTTGCATTATTAGAAGAAAATAAAATTCCAGTAACCGAAGATCCGGGGACAGAAAATCCAGATCCAGGTACGGAAAACCCAGACCCGGGCACAAATAACCCAGACCCAGGCACAGAAAATCCAGATCCGGGTACAGATAAACCAGATCCAGGTATGGAAAATCCAGACCCGGGCACAAATAACCCAGATCCAGGTACGGAAAACCCAGACCCGGGTACAGATAAACCAGATCCAGGCACGGAAACGCCAGACCCAGGAGCAGATAATCAAGATCCTGGCACAGATAACAAAGGCAATGACACAAAAGACCCAGGTAACGGCACAGATAAACCAAGTGACGGTACAAAGGATCCAAGTAATGTCTCTGATAAGCCAAGTGTAGATACCGATAATAATGGATTCAACTTACCGAAAACAGCAACAAATGTTTATAACCTATTAATAGTAGGGTTCATCATTCTTATTGCAGGTGGGGGCTTTGTTCTTTACCAAAGAAAGAAAGCAAAAATGAATGCTTAATAGAATGTTACTTTAATAGAAATGCGGGGACGCGCGTACGATTGCGTTCCTAAAATCCCTTATTCATTTTTTATAAGTAAATAAACAGGAGGTAAACCAATGGTCTTTAATCGAGCGATTACGAAGAAGCTTGTCACAGCTGCTGTGTTATCTACAGTCGTTGTTGGTAGCTTTGCGGGTCTGAACCAGGATTCAGCAAAGGCTGAGGATGAATCTGCATCTAAAGTAAAAAACGTCATCTTCCTTATTGGTGACGGGATGGGACCTTCAACAATAGCTGCGCACCGCTATATGATCGATGATCCTTCAACAAAAGAAATGGAAGGTTCGGAGTTTGATAAATATTTAGTAGGTATGCAAACAACATATCCAGATGATCCATCGCAAAATATTACCGATTCAGCATCTGCTGCTACAGCGATGTCTTCAGGATATAAAACATATAACAATGCAATCGGTATGGATAACGACAAGAAGATTTACAAAACGGTTCTAGAACAAGCGAAAGAGAACGGAAAAGCAACAGGGTTAGTTGCCACATCTGAAATCACTCATGCTACACCTGCATCATATGGTGCCCATGATGAGAGTCGTAAAAATATGGATGCTTTAGCAGATGATTATTATGATGAGTTAATTAATGGCGAGCATAAAATTGATGTCCTTCTAGGTGGCGGAGCTTCAAACTTTATTCCTGAGGCAGGACGTAAGAAGGATAATCGTAACCTAGCAGAAGAATTTGTAAATGATGGCTATAGCTTTGTTACAAATAAAGAAGAATTATTAAATGATACAAATGGACAGATTTTAGGATTGTTTGCAAATGGTGGGTTGCCAAAGGCGATTGACCGTGATGAAACAATTCCTTCTTTAGAAGACATGACTAAGGCAGCTCTTGATCGTTTAAGTCAAGATGAAGATGGCTTCTTCTTAATGATCGAAGGAAGTCAAATCGACTGGGCTGAGCATGACAATGATATCGTTGCAACAATGAGCGAAATGGCAGAATTCGAACGTGCATTTAAAATGGCGATCGACTTTGCTGAGCAGGATGGTGAAACATTAGTTGTAACGACAGCTGACCACGCAACTGGAGGATTAACTTTAGGAGCGAATACGAAGGCGGTTGCTAATGGTGATTATAATTTCCATGTAGGACCAATCAAAGCATTTAACAAAACTCCTGATTATATTTCAGCAGAAATCTTTGCGACAGGTGCAGAGGCAGATGTTGAGGCAATTATGAAAAAATACATTGATGCAGACTTCTACAGCCAAATAACAGCTGAAGAAATTCAGGCAGTTAAAGATGCAGCAGCTGCAAACAATGGTACAGAAATTGATAATGCGATTGAGGCCATTGTCAATGAGCATTCTGTAACAGGCTGGACAACAGGTGGACATACCGGTGAAGAAGTTCCTGTCTATGCGTATGGACCAGAAAGCTCACGTTTTAAAGGGTTACTAGACAATACGGACCAAGCAAAAATCATTTTTGATTTATTTGAAAAAGCGAAGTAAATAAGGGGAGAGTAGAAGGTTTTATTGTAAAAACCTTCTACTCTTTATCCATATCCTCATCCACTCACTCTCTTAACAAGATATATCCCAATGATGAATGTTTACTAGAGATGAAAAAATTGTAATGAAACTTGGATAAAGGGGTTTTTATTATGAAAACAACAATGCTGAAGCAATCGAAGGAGATAATTGGTCTCGTTTTAGTTGCACTATTTATCTACTTTTTTATTTTTTGGGACTATAAGCAATTTCAGTCTGAATTTTCGATCCCTCAGCAATGGTTAAATTTGAATACAATATTTTTAAGTATTGTTATTGAAGCAATTCCGTTTATTTTACTAGGTGTTTTTGTCTCTTCACTTATTCAAATCTTTGTGTCGGAAGAAACAGTTAAAAAGTATATACCGAAAAATGCAGTCATTGCCGTTATTCCTGCTGCTTTACTCGGGGCGATTTTTCCTGTTTGTGAATGTGCAATTGTCCCTGTTGTCAGAAGGCTAATTAAAAAAGGAATGCCTCTTCATGTTGCATTTGTCTTTTTAGCATGTGCGCCGATTTTAAATCCTGTCGTTGCAGCATCAACATACTTTGCTTTTCAGTCTAATCCATCTATTTTAGTCGGGCGCATGGGCTTAGCATTCGTATTATCAATGATTATAGGACTTGTCATCTATTTATTTTTTAAAAATAGTAATCAATTAAAGCTAACTTCAGAAGAACTAGTAGGTAATGAAGCGCAAAAGCAAGAAACAACATTGCAAGTAAATAAATGGAAGGCGACCTTTTACCACGCTAGTGATGAGTTTTTTGATATGGGGAAATACTTGATTCTAGGTGCATTTATCGCTAGCTTATTCCAAACCTTCTTAAATCGAGAGGTGCTTTTATCCTTAGGATCAAATGAATTTAGCTCACCGCTTGTGATGATGGGCTTTGCATTTGTTCTGTCACTATGCTCAGAGGCAGACGCCTTTGTTGCAGCATCGTTTGGTACGACATTTGCACCGGGTGCTCTGCTAGCATTCCTCGTTTATGGTCCGATGCTAGATATGAAAAATACGATACTATTATTTGCCTATTTCCGGACGAAATTTGTTCTTTGCTTCATTATCATTGTTACAGCTATCGTCTATTTTGGCGTTATCATCTATCAACAGTTTATTTAAGAAAATAAAAAGAAGAACGGAGGAAAGCAGATGGATCAAACGAATGACTTAGGCTTTCAAAAATATATTCGAGGCATTATTTTAGTAGGCTTCACTTTACTATTATTTAAATTAATTATTTCAGGTGATATTACAAACTTCATTGCCCCTAAAATGCTCCCATTCGTCTATTTTGCAGCGGGGACGTTTTTGATATTAGGGATTCTCCAAATTTGGCGAAGTGATTCAAAGAAGGAATTAGACATTTATTGCGATTGTGGGCTTGATCATACAGGGAAGAGATCACCAGTGAAATCCTTATTTGTATATTCTCTATTTCTCTTTCCTGTTTTAACAGGGTTTATGTTTCCTGAAGTAGTGTTAGATAGTTCCGTCATTAAAAATCGTGGTATAAATTTTGGTACTGCGAATACACAGGTTGAATCAGCACAGACAGCAAGCAATGAAACGAAAACGACGACGGCTGAAACGAGTAGCCCAGAAGCGAAGAGTGTTGATGAAATGTATTTAGAAGGCTTGCTGAATAGTGATAAAATTACAGTAACCGATGCTGAATACTCAAAAATAACAAAGTATATTGAAACTAATTTAGATAAGTTTGTAGGGAAAGAAATTGAAATTGTTGGCTTCGTTTATCGTGAACCTGATTTTGCCCAGGATGAAATGTCGATTTCTAGATTTACAGTTTCATGCTGTGTAGCTGACCTTCAGGTAATGGGAACGATGGCAACAGGGGAAGCAGCAAAAGATTTGAAAAATGATGAATGGGTAAAGGTAACGGGAGTCATTAATAAAACAAACAAAAATGACCGAGACATTCCTTTAATTGAAATCGGCAAGCTTGAAAAAATAGAAGCTCCATCAGACCCGTATATATACGTATTTTAATTGTTAAAAAGTAAAATAGAAGATAGAGGCAATGGTGTTCTCGCATCATTGCCTTTTGTTATGTTTTTTAGCTGAATAGAATAAGAAGATAACAATTTCTACAAAGGAAGTGTATGTCCTTGATGAATTCCCCTTACAATTGAGTAAAGTACATACAATGAAAACGAATTGAATAAAAAGAATACGAGAACAGCTAATGAGAAAAATTCAATAATTGTGATTTTGATTCCTCTGTTTTAAACTGTGAAAGTATCCTATGTTAAATAATAGAGGATAGAAGCTTTTGATTTCTTGTCATGAGGTTATGTATTCAGGAATAATGTAGATAACTACCCTTTCCGTGGAAGGGTTAGAACTAGGTATAAAGAATTATATAAAAATTTCAAAACTTGACTATTTTCTTAATAATATTTCCATTATAATGATAAAAGGGAGTGTTTTTGTATGACTAAAGTACTATTTGTTTGTACAGGAAATACGTGTAGAAGTCCAATGGCAGAGGCATTATTGAAGCATCTGAAAACATCTGAACAAATTGAGGTGAAATCAGCGGGAGTTTTTGCTATGGATGGGAATAACGCATCCCCCAATGCGATTGAGGCGCTACGTGAAAAGGGTATTGCGTGCGAGCATCAATCTTCAAGTTTAAGCCCTGAACTAGTTGAATGGGCAACGATTATTTTAACGATGACGAATAGTCATAAACAATCAGTGATCGATTATTATCCAGACGCGGGGCGCAAAACGTTCACACTTGCAGAATATGTTGGTGAGAAAGGAATGGGGAATAAAGACATTACCGACCCGTTTGGAGGCTCGTTATCTACTTACAAGCAAACATTAGAGGATTTAGAAAAGTACATTTCAAAATTGATAGAACAACTTGAAAGTTAGAAAAATGTTGAAGAGGAGAAACAAGGATGAAAAGCAGAAAAAAATATAAGTTTAGTCTTAGACTGAAGCTTGTCGTGTTTACAACAGTATTGGCGTTAATAACCTATTCAACTAGTGCGTTTTTTATCTATTATCTAGTCAATTTTGCTGACAATATTATTGATGAAGAAGTTTTTACATTAATTACTTTAATATTGGGGATTATTTGGTCAGGGATTCTCACATACTTTGGTGCAGGCTTTATAACAAGAGCCTTACACAGACTTGAAACTGCAGCATATAGAGCAGCAGATGGTGATATTCATGAGGATGTTCCAGTACCGAAAAGCGATGATGAAATTAAAGGCTTAACACTTGCGTTCAATCAAATGCAACAAAATATGAGAAGTATGGTGCAAAGCATTGAGGACAATTTTCAGGAAACAAATGAGCAGGTGAAAAAAATGGCAGTCGCTTCAAGTAATGCTGCAAAGCAGGCGGAAGCAATTTCGACAACTGTTCAAGAAATTTCACGCGGTGCTGATCAATCTGCTAGTTCAATTCAAGAGACAGCCTCAGCGGTAGAGGATATTATTGAATTTGCAACACAAGTAGAAAACAAAGCAGCCTCTTCTGAAAAAATGTCCAATGAAATGGTTTCATCTCTTTCAGAAAGTAAGCAGGTGTATGATTCCTTAATTTCAGGGATACAAAAATTAGCAGAAGAGAATGAAGCATCGATGACAGCGGTACGTCGCTTAGAGGAACATGCGAATGAGGTTTCAACAATTGTTTCGTTAGTTGGCGATATTGCCAATCAAACAAATTTATTAGCATTAAACGCATCTATTGAAGCAGCGAGAGCAGGTGAGCATGGTAAAGGATTTGCTGTCGTGGCAGAGGAAGTAAGAAAGCTTGCTGATGAGAGTGCAAAAGCAGTTCAAGGGATTACAGGGCTAATTGAAAATATACAGCAAGAGGTTCAAAATGTAGTTGGTCAAATCGGAGAACAAGTAGAAACCGCAAAGGCACAAGCACACAATGGCCAAACGTCTGGTAAAATGCTTGAAGAAACGAGTCAATCTATTATGGAAGTTGCTAAAGCTGTTTCGCAAATTAGCGGACTTGTCCAACAACAAATGAATTCTCTACAAACGACTGGTGCACAATCAGAGGAAGTGGCGGCAATTGCTGAGGAGACGTCAGCAGGTGCTCAAGAAGTCGCATCTGCTATTGTCGACCAAACAAACCATATTGAGCAGTTAAATGATTTAAGCGCAAGCCTTGCGGAAAGTGCGGACAAACTAAGGAAAAACATTGATCGATTCAATATCCAAGCGGTAAAATAAAAGGATAGAGATTAAATGTCAAAATTCTTTAGGAGGATACAATGAAAGTAGCAATTGCGTCAGATCATGGTGGTATCAATATTCGTAAAGAAATTATTGCATTATTAGAAGAAATGAACATTGAATATAAAGATATGGGCTGTGAATGTGAAACATCTGTCGATTATCCAGATTATGCGATTCCTGTTGCAAATATGGTCGTAAGTGGTGAAGTAGATAGAGGAATTCTAATTTGTGGGACAGGTATAGGAATGAGTATTGCAGCGAATAAAGTAAAAGGAATCCGTTGTGCCTTAGTCCATGATACATTCAGTGCTAAAGCAACACGGGAGCATAATGACACGAATGTTCTTTCAATGGGTGAGCGTGTTATCGGTCCAGGACTTGCTCGTGAGATCGCGAAAATTTGGTTAACAACTGAATTTCAAGGTGGGCGTCATGCAACACGTGTAGGCAAAATCAGCGAATACGAAAACGAACATTTATAAGAAGGAAGCGGAAAACAAATGGCAAATCTCGAAGGTTGGCAGCGTAATTTATCGGTGCTGTTAGAGGATTTTCATGCCCAGGCCCAATTGGAGGCTGGCGATTTGCTTGTCATTGGGTGCAGTACGAGTGAAGTAATTGGAGAAAAGATAGGTACAGCAGGCTCTGAGGACGTAGCCAAAATGATTTTTCACTTGCTTTCTCAGTTTCAGCAAAGCACAGGTGTGCACCTTGCCTTTCAATGCTGTGAACATCTTAACAGAGCGTTAGTAGTTGAAAAAGCCGTTGCAAAGGAAAAAGGCTTTGACGAGGTGACGGTCATTCCTGTCAAAAAGGCAGGAGGTTCAATGGCGACCTATGCATATCAGCACATGGAACATCCAGCTGTTGTAGAGTTTATAAAAGCAGATGCGGGTATTGATATCGGTGATACTTTTATCGGCATGCATCTAAAGCATGTCGCAGTGCCACTTCGAAGCAAAATCAAACAAATTGGTTCTGCCCACGTTACAATGGCGAAAACCCGTCCAAAGTTAATAGGTGGTTCTAGAGCGGTTTATGAATTAGACATTGATAATCAGACGTGCCGCTAACCAAATGACCTCGGAATTGAACCGAGGTCATTTTTTTGTAGCTTTCGTTCTTCTTTAAACGTTTGTTAAAAATACTAGGCTCTTTTCTAAAAACGGATATATTAATAAGAAATCAACCTTTACTCCAATTTCGCATTTAAATAAAATAGTTGCGGAATTTTCAAACATTATAGTTGACATTGTCAGAAAAAGTAACGAAAATAGGTGTATTAATCTTTTGAACAAAGATGAACTCAAATCGTAATAAAACGAATAATTAAAACATTATTTGCGAATAATATTCGTTTTTAAGGTTCGGTTTTTTGAAAAATAGTAAGATTTACGAAAATATTTTAGAAAATCTATTACATTCTTGCTAATTACCGTGTACAATATAGATGGAATTAGACGTTGTAATTTATCTTATAGGTTTGAAATGAAGGGAGATACGATTCAGAATGAAACATTTACCAGAACAAGATGCGAAAATTTTTGAAGCGATTCAGTTAGAGCGTAAGCGTCAAGAGTCGAAAATTGAATTAATTGCATCAGAAAACTTTGTTAGTGAAGCAGTAATGGAAGCTCAAGGTTCAGTCCTTACAAATAAATATGCAGAAGGATATCCTGGCCGTCGTTATTATGGTGGTTGTGAGCATGTTGATGTTGTCGAAGATATTGCAAGAGAACGTGCAAAGCAAATTTTTGGAGCAGAATATGTTAACGTACAGCCACACTCTGGAGCACAAGCAAACATGGGCGTGTATTTCACGATTTTAGAGCATGGTGATACTGTTTTAGGGATGAACTTATCTCACGGCGGTCACTTAACTCACGGTAGCCCAGTTAACTTTAGTGGTGTTCAATACAACTTTGTTGAATACGGTGTTGACGAAGTAACACATCGCATTAATTATGATGATGTGTTAGAAAAAGCAAGAACACACAAACCAAAATTAATCGTTGCTGGTGCTAGTGCATATCCTAGAGCAATTGACTTTAAGAGATTCCGTGAAATTGCTGATGAAGTAGGAGCGTATTTCATGGTCGATATGGCACACATTGCAGGACTTGTTGCTGCTGGCTTACATGAAAATCCAGTGCCATATGCAGACTTTGTTACAACTACAACACATAAAACACTTCGTGGACCACGTGGCGGTATGATTTTATGTAAAGAAGAATTCGGTAAGAAAATCGATAAATCGATCTTCCCTGGTATTCAAGGTGGCCCGCTAATGCACGTAATTGCTGCGAAGGCAGTTTCATTCGGTGAAGCACTTCAAGATAGCTTCAAAACGTATGCTCAAAACATCATTGATAATGCAAAGCGTTTAGCAGAAAAATTACAATCAGAAGGCTTAACACTTGTTTCGGGTGGTACTGATAACCATTTATTATTAGTAGATGTTCGTTCACTTCAATTAACTGGTAAGGTTGCTGAACATGTGCTTGATGAAATTGGAATCACTGTAAACAAAAATACAATTCCTTTTGAAACAGAAAGCCCATTCGTAACAAGCGGAATTCGTATTGGTACTGCAGCTGTAACAAGCCGTGGCTTCGGTTTAGAGGAAATGGACGAAATCGGTAGCATTATCGCGTTTGCTCTTAAAAACAATGAAGATGCAGCAAAATTAGCAGAAGCTAAGCAACGTGTAGAAGCTTTAACAAGCAAATTCCCTTTATATCGTAATCTATAAGAAAAGATAACAGGACGACAAGTGAATTGTCGTCCTTTTTGCATTGATAAACAAAATAATAAAGCGAGCAATGGAACTAAAAATCCCCTCACTAGTGTTTAAGTCCTGAAAATAATGTATAAATCCATTGATATAACTTGAAACTATTATCGATTTTCTGTAAAATTTATTGAAGTGTTTAAGAAAAGGAGATGATTTGGTGGGGAAGGTATACGTTTTTGATCATCCATTAATTCAACATAAACTTACATATATTCGTGATAAGAATACAGGAACTAAAGAATTTCGTGAGCTAGTTGATGAAGTAGCAAGCTTGATGGCCTTTGAAATTACAAGAGATTTGCCTCTTGATGAGGTTGATGTAGAAACACCTGTTACAACAGCAAAATCAAAAGTTCTTTCTGGGAAAAAGTTAGGAATTATTCCAATTTTACGTGCAGGTCTTGGGATGGTGGACGGTATTTTAAAGCTTATCCCTGCTGCAAAAGTTGGACATGTCGGTTTATATCGTGACCCTGAAACACTTCAACCAGTAGAATACTATGTAAAGCTTCCATCAGATATCGCAGAACGTGAATTAATTGTCGTTGATCCAATGCTAGCAACTGGCGGCTCTGCAGTAGAAGCGATTGATAGTCTTAAAAAACGCGGTGGAAAAAACATTAAATTTATGTGTTTAATCGCCGCGCCAGAAGGCGTTGAGGTTGTGAAGGAAGCACATCCTGACGTTGATATTTATATTGCAGCTTTAGATGAAAAGCTAAATGATCATGGTTATATTGTCCCTGGGTTAGGAGACGCTGGTGACCGATTATTTGGAACGAAATAATTTTGAAGAGAACCTATTTGTAGGTTCTCTTTTTTCATAGAGCAAAGTAGACGTAACACTACACTCTCTACATGATTTTTTCATAATGGAGCAAACTAAGAGTGAGGTGGAACGAATGAACTTAACAACAAGAGCTTCAATCCTTTTTCTCCTAATCATGCTTTTTACAAGCAACGTCCATGCGATTACATATCCTGGACGCCCGCCACTCCCGACTGAAGAGCATTCGAAAATAGAGCAAATGCTATTCGTCGTCGATAAAGAAAATGTCACTTCCTTTAAGCGTAAAGTAAAATCATTTCCAAGCATCAAAATCCGCCAAACGTTTAATCATGTTTTCACTGGATTTTCTTTAGAAGGTCCTCCTAATCTTTTAACACAATTAAAAAAAGAAAATGCCGTTGTACACGCTAGTCCTGTCGTTCCTTTTCAAGCTCAAATTGATGAAAGCGTCCCGTTTATTGGTGGTAAAGATGTTAGAGGGTTATTTGATCAGGTGAATCATCGATTAACAGGGAAAGGTGTGAAAATTGCTGTCATCGATACAGGGATTGATTATCATCATCCTGATCTATCACGGAATTACCGTGGAGGATACGATTTTGTGGATAATGATGATGATCCGATGGAGGCAAGCGATATAAGAGGTAGTGAAACGTTGCATGGAACACATGTAGCAGGTGTCATTGCGGCTAATGGAAAGCTAAAGGGTGTTGCTCCTGAGGCGGAAATTATTGCGTATCGAGCGTTGGGGCCGACTGGTATGGGAACATCTGAGCAAGTAATAGCAGCGATAGAAAAGGCGATTGAAGCAAAGGTCGATATTATTAATCTTTCCCTAGGAAATACGATTAATGGACCTGATTGGCCTACTAGCTTAGCTCTTAATAAGGCGGTTGAGTCAGGGATTGTTGCGGTTACGTCGAGTGGTAATTCTGGCCCGAAGGTTTGGACGGTTGGTTCACCTGGTACGTCTGAGAAGGCAATCTCAGTAGGGGCATCATCCCCACCTTTGCAAATGCCTTATCTAAAACTACATGGTACAAGGCACTTAATTAGAATGAATGAGATGCAAGGTGCCAATGCTTGGGATTTGAAAGGGTCTGAAACGATCGTCTATAAAGGATTTGGAGAAGAGAAGGACTTTAAGGAATCAGTCCATAAACAGGTTGTCCTTGTTGATAGAGGAAAAATGACCTTTACCGAAAAGGCGATCAAAGCCAAAAAGGCTGGTGCAAAGGCGGTTATTATTGCGAATAATGTAAAAGGGCCGTTTGCAGGAGCATTAGAAATGGAACTAGACATTCCCGTTGTTTCTATTTCTAAAGAGGCAGGAGACAGAATAAAGCGAGAGCTAAAGGAACATGATCGTGCACAAACGATCTATATAAAGGAAGAAGACAAGCTAGCCAACTTCAGCTCAAGAGGACCTGTGACAAATACATGGGCAATAAAGCCAGATGTCGTTGCACCGGGTGTAGCCATTACAAGTACGGTTCCACATGGATATTTAGCCCTTCATGGTACAAGCATGGCGGCGCCACATGTAGCAGGGGCATGTGCTCTTATTAAACAAGCCCATCCTGACTGGAGCCCTGAACAGATTAAAGCCTCTTTAATGAATACAGCAAAACGATTAATGAATAAGGAAAAGAATAGACTGAAGCCAACTGAGCAAGGCAGTGGGCGGATAACTATAAAAGAAGCTATTAAGGCAGAAGTGCTAGTCTACCCTGGCTCACTCACTTTTGGGCAATACAATAAGAAGGATTTGCGCACGAAAAAAACGGTAAAACTAACATTAGATAATCAATCCACACAAAAGAAAACGATATCATTCGAAATGCCAAAAGCGAAAATGGGTATCCAATGGAAGCTGCCCACGCCAACCCAGCTAAAGCCAGGTGAGAAAAAACAAGTAGAAATAAGCCTTGATATCACGCCAACCCGCTTAAAAGCAGGAATACATGAAGATTGGCTCGAGCTTGATGCAGGTAAAGAAAGAATAAGTCTTCCGTATATTTATGTTGTGGATGAACCTAACTACCCGCGCTTAATGGGCTTTGAATTTACACATGGGGACAGTCCCCATGAATATAAGTACCAAACGTATTTACCTGGTGGGGCAGATGAGATGGGAATTGCTCTTTATGATCCGGACACATTAGCGTTTATAGGATTTTTGGACTGGCAAAAAAATGTGTCTCGAGGCATTGTAGAAAAAGTTGTGACGAAGGAAAAGCTATCGTTAAAACGAGAAAGCTATAAGGCTGTAGTTTTTGCGAAAAAGGATGGAAAGGAAGATGTAATTGAAACAAATATTTTACTTAGTGAATGATTAATGAGATTGAATAAGTCAAGGGGTTTTTTAGCAAAAATGTGAACAATTTGTGATGGTTCGGTAAGATTGTGAATATTTTAACTTTAAACGGATTGACATGACCTTTATGCTATTGTATGCTAAACGAGGGTGTAATGATAAGGTTTACAAAACCTTTTCAAAACCCTTTTTAACCCCTTATACCATTTATAAATCAAGTAACGAGGATTTATATATATGCGACAAAAACCACGACACCCCTTGCATGCAATGGGGCTGATGTCAGCTATCTTATCTCAGTTGGTTGGATCAACTTTAATTGGGATTTTTGGCGGAAAATGGCTCGATCATCATTTTAAAACGGAACCATTGTTTTTAGTCGTAGGCCTTCTGCTTGGACTAGCTACTGGTATTTATGCCATGTATAAATTAGTCCACCACTATTTCTCAGGAGAATAAACATTTCATGTTTGATATGCATCTGATGTTTCGCAGATATCGTAAATACATATTTTATCTACTCGCCATCTATGTATTAGGATGGGGTTTTACGGAATATCAGTCTGTCTTTCTAGGGCTCATTCTAGGAACAAGCATTACTCTGTATAATTTGTGGATTATGGTAAGAAAGCATCGTCAATTTGACCTTGCCATAAAAGAAGGAAGAAAAGCGGGGTCGTTAGGAACAACGTCACGAATGGCCGCAGCAGGTGTTGCAGTCTTTTTTGCTATTAAGTTTCCTGACTATTTTAATTTGTACAGTGTTATCATTGGATTAATGACGATGTATGTCGTTATTATGATAGATTATGTTATTCAACATTCACGCGCTTAGCTGGGAAGAGAGGTGAATCTATTGGATCACGGAGCTCCTGTGGTAAAGTTTTTAGGTCTTACTTTTAATTTATCAAATGTACTGATGATTACGATTGCTAGTTTAATCGTTTTCTTAATCGCTTTTTTTGCTACGCGTAAATTAGCGATGAAACCAACGGGAATGCAGAATTTTATTGAATGGGTTGTCGATTTTGTTAAGAATATTATCGGCAGTACAATGGATTGGCAAACAGGTGGGCGTTTTTTAACGTTAGGCATGACATTATTAATGTATGTATTCGTAGCAAATATGTTAGGTCTACCATTTGCAATTGTAGTTGGACATGATCTATGGTGGAAGTCACCAACTGCAGATCCAGCCATCACTTTAACTCTAGCAATTTTAGTAGTAGCATTAACACACTACTATGGCATTAAGATGAAAGGTGTTTCTGAGTATGGTAAGGATTTTATCAGACCAATGCCTTTTATGTTCCCACTTAAGATTATTGAAGAATTCGCAAACACATTAACATTAGGTCTTCGTCTTTACGGGAATATTTATGCAGGTGAGATTTTATTAGGCTTACTTGTAGGTCTAGGTACAAGTGGTTATGCTGAAAGTTTAGGAAATGGTATTCTCGGCTCGCTAGTAGCTGCAATACCGATGTTAGCATGGCAAGGTTTTAGTATCTTTGTTGGTGCTATCCAAGCGTTTATTTTTACTATGTTAACGATGGTTTATATGGCACATAAAGTGAGTCATGACCATTAATCAATATATGTTCAAAACATTTGAACACTTATTAAGAAATGAAATACTATTTTTCATACATTTAAAGGAGGAAATTTAACAATGGGTTTATTAGCAGCTGCAATTGCAATTGGTTTAGCGGCACTAGGTGCTGGTATTGGTAACGGTCTTATCGTATCTCGTACAGTAGAGGGGATTGCACGTCAACCTGAAGCTCGTGGAGCTCTACAAACAGTTATGTTCATCGGGGTTGCATTAGTTGAGGCGATTCCTATTATCGCCGTTGTTATCGCGTTTATCGTTATGGGTCAATAATAAAAAGATAAAATATTCTATATGGCGAAGATCATTCGAACCGAACCTTCGCCATTCCTTTATTACAAACATAAGGGGCAGTAAGTTTCTACTTGTGCTTTCGTACTAGTAGATGAACTGCCCTTACTTGTCGGTAGTCTATCAACCTCAAATGAAAAAGAGGTTGAGCTTAACTTAGAAAAAAACAGTTTACTGTCATTATCATAACCCATCATGGAACTCTTGAAGGGAGTGAAACCGAGCTATGTTAACTTTTGATCTAGTATTAGGTGCATCAACTGGCCTAAACACAGGTGATATCGTATTCCAGCTCTTAATGTTCTTAATCCTTCTTGCATTACTAGGAAAGTTTGCATTTGGACCTGTAATGAACATTATGAAGCAGCGTGAAGAGCATATTGCCAATGAAATTAATAGTTCTGAAGAAAGAAATAAAGAAGCACAAAAACTAGTAGAAGAGCAACGTGAAATGTTAAAGCAAGCACGTGTTGAAGCTCAAACATTAGTAGAAAATGCGAAAAAGCTTGGTGAGCAACAAAAGGAAGATATTATCCAAGCTGCTCGTGCTGAAGCTGGCCGTTTAAAAGAATCAGCATTGAAAGAAATCGAACGTGAAAAAGAACAAGCTGTTGCAGCGTTACGTGAGCAGGTTGCTTCTCTATCTGTCTTAATTGCATCGAAAGTAATCGAAAAAGAGTTGGATGAAAGAGAGCAAGAAAAATTGATTAACGACTACATCAATGAGGTAGGCGAAGGTCGATGAGCAAAGAAATCGTTGCGAACCGTTATGCATTAGCTCTTTTTCAACTTGCAAAAGAACAAAACACGATTGAAAAAACTGAAAGTGAATTACTCGTTGTTAAAGAAGTATTTTCTTCGAATAAGGAGCTTTTAAATGTACTAAACCATCCGAAATTTTCTAAAGAGGCGAAAAAGTCAATTGTAACTGAAGCATTTCAATCGCTGTCACAGCATGTTGTAAATACTTTATTAATACTAGTTGACCGTCATCGTACAAACCTCGTTACAGAGGTAGTAGATGCTTTCGTTCAAAGTGCAAACGAAGCGCGTGGTACAGAGGATGCGATTGTATACTCTGTTCGTCCACTTACAGATGTTGAATTATCATCAATCTCATCTTCATTTGCCAAGAAAATCGGTAAGGTATCATTGCGCTTGCAAAATATAGTCGACAAAAACCTAATCGGTGGCGTAAAGCTACGTATCGGTAATCGTATATATGATGGAAGTATAAGCGGAAAGCTTGAACGTATAGAGCGACAAATTGTCGCAAATAGATTGTAGATAGGGGTGAAACTCATGAGCATCAAAGCTGAAGAGATTAGTGCGCTTATAAAGAAGCAAATTGAAAACTATCAGTCAGAAATAAAAGTTAGCGATGTAGGTACAGTCATTCAAGTTGGGGACGGTATCGCTCGTGCTCATGGCCTCGACAATGTCATGGCTGGAGAGCTTTTAGAATTCTCAAACGGCGTTATGGGTATGGCTCAGAACCTAGAGGAAAATAACGTTGGTATTATCATTTTAGGACCATTCACAGATATTCGTGAAGGTGACGAAGTTCGTCGTACAGGACGCATCATGGAGGTTCCTGTAGGTGAAGCGTTAATCGGACGTGTTGTTAACTCATTAGGACAACCGGTAGATGGCCTTGGTCCAATTGAAACGACAAAAACTAGACCAATTGAAAGTCCAGCACCAGGTGTAATGGATCGTAAATCAGTTCATGAACCACTTCAAACTGGTATTAAAGCGATCGATGCGCTTGTACCAATCGGACGCGGACAACGTGAGTTAATTATCGGTGACCGTCAAACTGGTAAAACATCTGTAGCAATCGATACGATCTTGAACCAAAAGGATCAAGATATGGTTTGTATATATGTTGCAATTGGTCAAAAGGAATCAACGGTTCGTGGTGTTGTTGAAACATTACGTAAACATGGTGCATTAGATTACACGATCGTTGTAACTGCTTCTGCATCACAACCAGCTCCATTATTATACTTAGCTCCTTATGCTGGTGTAACAATGGGTGAGGAATTCATGTACAATGGCAAGCACGTGCTTGTTGTTTATGATGACCTTTCTAAACAAGCTGCGGCATACCGTGAGCTTTCATTATTACTTCGTCGTCCTCCAGGTCGTGAAGCATACCCTGGTGACGTTTTCTATTTACATTCTCGCTTGCTCGAGCGTGCAGCAAAATTAAGTGATGCAAAAGGTGGCGGTTCACTAACTGCATTACCATTTATTGAAACACAAGCAGGTGACGTTTCTGCTTATATTCCAACAAACGTTATCTCGATCACTGATGGACAAATCTTCCTTCAGTCTGATCTATTCTTCTCAGGTGTTCGTCCAGCGATTAACGCAGGTTTATCTGTATCTCGTGTCGGTGGTTCAGCACAAATCAAAGCGATGAAGAGTGTAGCTGGTACATTGCGCTTAGACTTAGCGTCATTCCGTGAGCTCGAATCATTCGCTCAATTCGGTTCAGATCTTGATAAAGCAACACAAGCAAAATTAGCTCGTGGTGCTCGTACTGTTGAAGTATTAAAACAAGGTCTTAATAAGCCATTAAAAGTAGAAAAACAAGTTGCGATTCTTTATGCATTAACAAAAGGATTCTTAGATGATATTCCGGTTGCGGATATTACTCGTTTTGAAGAAGAATTCTATGCATATTTAGAACAAAACCATGCAGCTCTTCTTGAAGAAATCCGTACAACGGGTAAACTTCCGAAAGATGAAGATATGGCAGCGGCTATTGAAGGCTTCAAAAAGACTTTTGCTCCTTCTGAACAATAATTTTCTGATTGATATGATAGGGTCTGATTCCACCCACAATTGTCATAGTTAGCGGATTTCATTAATTTGCTTATCTATTTATTTAAGTGGGGTCTGACCCTTGTTAGATGATTTTTTTAAAAAGGTGGTGAGAACCTTTGGCATCATTACGCGATATAAAATCAAGAATTAATTCAACGAAAAAAACAAGTCAGATTACGAAAGCGATGGAAATGGTTTCTGCTGCGAAATTAAATCGTGCAGAAAACAATGCAAAAGCATTTGTACCTTACATGGAAAAGATACAAGAGGTTGTTGCGAGCATCGCAAACGGTAGTTCTGATGTAAGCCATCCGATGTTGGAGAGCAGACCGGTTAAGCGTACTGGATATTTAGTCATTACGTCTGACCGTGGACTTGCAGGTGCCTTTAACAGTAGTGTTATCCGTGCTGCCTATCAAGCTATCCAAAAACGACATAATTCAAATGACGAGTTTGTTGTCATTGCAATTGGACGAATGGGTCGTGATTTCTTTAAAAAGCGTGGAATGAACGTCATTTCTGAAATCATCGGTGTTGGCGATGAAACGAACTTTTCACAGATTAAGGATATTGCTAGCGGTGCAGTTAATATGTACGCTGACGAAACATTTGATGAGCTATATATGTATTACAACCACTTTGTAAGTGCGATACAACAAGATGTAACGGAGAAAAAGCTTCTTCCATTATCTGATATCGCTTCTTCTGATCAAAAGCTAACATCATATGAGTTTGAGCCAAACGAGGAAGAAATTCTTCAAGTGTTGTTACCGCAGTATGCTGAAAGTCTCATCTATGGAGCATTACTCGACAGTAAAGCTTCTGAGCATGCAGCACGTATGACAGCAATGAAAAATGCAACGGATAATGCAAAAGAACTTATCGACGGCTTAACATTAACATATAACCGTGCTCGTCAAGCAGCAATCACACAAGAGATTACTGAAATTGTCGGCGGTGCGGCTGCATTAGAATAGTATAACAATTGATAATCATTTAGTTTGGTGTCTAGCTCCAATGCCTAGCCAGTTAAGTCTAGCCAATTAGGAATGGAAGGCAAAGAACGCCTTCTTTTCGTGATTGTCTTACTTACTAAACGGCTTTGCGAGGTGCTAACGCATTTTATGATAGGAGGGAAAACGATGAATAAAGGACGCATTACCCAAATTATGGGTCCGGTTGTTGACGTTAAATTCGAAAGTGGTCAACTGCCAGATATTTATAATGCCCTTACAATCAAAACAGAAGGTAGTGAAACTGAAGTAGCTGTAGATCTTACTTTAGAGGTTGCCTTACATTTAGGTGATGATACAGTACGTACAGTTGCGATGTCTTCTACAGATGGACTTGTGCGTGGCTTGGAAGTAACAGATACAGGTGCTCCTATCTCAGTTCCTGTAGGTGATGTTACTTTAGGTCGTGTATTTAACGTATTAGGAGATAACATCGACTTAGATGCTCCAATCCCAGCTGATGCTCGTCGTGACCCAATTCACAGACAAGCTCCTAAGTTTGACCAGCTTTCAACAGAGGTTGAAATTTTAGAAACAGGGATTAAAGTAGTTGACTTATTAGCACCTTATATTAAAGGTGGTAAAATTGGTCTATTCGGTGGTGCCGGTGTAGGTAAAACCGTATTAATTCAGGAGTTAATCAACAACATCGCACAGGAGCACGGTGGTATTTCTGTATTCGCTGGTGTTGGTGAGCGTACTCGTGAAGGAAATGACTTATACCATGAAATGACTGACTCTGGTGTTATTAAGAAAACAGCAATGGTATTCGGACAAATGAACGAGCCGCCTGGTGCACGTATGCGTGTTGCGTTAACAGGTCTTACAATGGCTGAATACTTCCGTGATGATCAAGGACAAGACGTTCTTTTCTTCATGGATAATATCTTCCGTTTCACACAAGCAGGTTCAGAGGTTTCTGCCCTACTTGGACGTATGCCATCTGCCGTTGGTTACCAACCGACATTGGCTACAGAAATGGGTCAATTACAAGAACGTATCACATCAACTAACGTTGGTTCTGTTACATCTATCCAAGCGATTTATGTACCTGCCGATGACTATACGGATCCGGCTCCAGCTACAACGTTCGCTCACTTAGATGCAACAACAAACCTTGAGCGTAAATTATCTGAGATGGGTATTTACCCAGCGGTAGACCCACTTGCTTCAACTTCTCGTGCATTGTCACCAGAGATTGTTGGAGAAGAGCATTATGAAGTAGCACGTAATGTTCAACAAACATTACAACGCTATCGTGAGCTTCAAGATATTATCGCTATTTTAGGTATGGATGAATTATCTGACGAAGATAAGCTTACGGTTGCTCGTGCTCGTCGTATTCAATTCTTCTTATCTCAAAACTTCCACGTTGCAGAGCAATTTACAGGACAACCAGGTTCATATGTACCTGTAAAAGAAACTGTACGAGGCTTTAAAGAGATTCTTGAAGGTAAGTACGATCACCTTCCAGAGGATGCGTTCCGTCTAGTTGGACGTATTGAAGAAGTTATTGAAAGTGCAAAACAAATGGGTGTAGAAGTCTAATTTTGGGACCTAGGAGGGTATGAGTATGAAGACAGTATTAGTCAATGTCGTTACTCCCGATGGCCCAGTTTACGATGCAGACGTAGAGATGGTGAGTGTAAAAGCTCAAAGTGGTGAGCTTGGTATTTTACCAGGTCATATTCCTATGGTTGCTCCATTAGAAATTGGTGCAGTTCGCCTAAAGCAAGGGAGTGGCACGGAGCTTGTTGCAGTAAGTGGTGGCTTTATCGAGGTTCGCCCTGATAAAGTAACGATTCTTGCTCAAACTGCCGAGAAAGCCGAGGATATTGATGTTGCTCGTGCTGAGGCGGCGAAGAGACGTGCTGAAGAACGTCTAAATCATAAATCAGACGAAATCGATTTTAAACGTGCTGAATTAGCACTTCGCCGTGCGATCAACCGTTTAAACGTAACGAAATAATAGAAAAAGGATGATATAAGAGAGCATTCTCCTATGTTATCCTTTTTTCATTTAGGTGTTTAAGCGCTATCATAAGGAAAAATCAACGAAACATACTCCACAATTCCAACGAAAACTATCCTTTACTAAACACATTCAAAAAATCTGCTTAATAATGAGTGAAATACTGGAAAAAGAAGGGCGAAATCGTTTTTAGAAACATTTAATTTACAGCCTTAAATTTACTTTTTTTGTAACAATTTATACATAAATAATAAGGTCATTTTAAGGATAGCTGTAGTAAAATAATAAGGTTGAAACAAGAAATTAATGTATTATTTTTTAAAAATTTGTAAACTAGAACCTTTATTCATTAAATTTTTGATAAATTTAAAAATCAATCATGTTAAAAGAAATTTTATATATACTATTCAAGGGTATATACCAAGTGTAAAAAGGTTCTTATACAAATTCTTCGTATTATAGAAGCTTGAAAAACTTAGGATTATTTGATTTATGTAAAAAGTAAAATAATCCACAAAAATGAAGTTTTACCCAGTAGGTCAAATTATGCTTGTATTTTTAGAAAAATATTGTATGATGTAATTTGCTTTGTTGAATTTGATTCAAACATGCATAATTGACAGAGATTAATTCCATCCAAATGGATCAGATTAATCATCATTATTGGAGGGATGAAGGGATGCCCGATTATAGCCATATGGCTCTTATTAGTATGGTTGTAAGTCTTGCCTTTATGATTATCACCTGGTGGGCTTTACAGGCATTGAATATTGAAAAATGGATGAAACCGGGCAAAGTAATACAAGCAAGAACATTATTAATACTTTTGACGATTGCTATAGGATCAATTGTTAGTAATTTTTTTCTTGATTATTTGTTATGGTCTCAACAACTCCCTTTTTTATTTTAAAATGAGCGATGTTCTTCTTGGTTAAATGTGGCTAACGCCGCTTTATAGTAACAAAGGTTAAACGACAAGGAGTCATTGCTATAAAAGAAATTATCTGCACTATTCCTTCTTAAATGGAGAGCATCGTCTTGATAAAAGCTGTTTATAGGTCTTATGTCCAGGTACTTGGCTACATAGACAAAGGATTCTGTCTAATAATGACGACTATTTCCACGTATGTCATTTCCTAATCCGGTAACAATGTTATTAAGGAGAGGAAGTGACCGTTATGAAAAAAAGAGAAATAGCAGTTATTATATTTACAATGATGCTTGTATTCACTATGGTGACGAATAGAGGAGTAGCTGAAAACGAATCAAAATTATCTATACTTGCAGAAGCTATGCAAGAGCAAAGCGTTCAAATCGACGATTGGACTTTATATGCAAAGAAGAATGTCGAGAAAAAAACGATAGAAGAAATGAAACTATTTACAGAGCAATATCGTCATTATAATTGGACGTATGAGCAAGATGAAGAAAAGATTAAAGCGATCGGTGTATTTGACAATAAAAAAGAAAAAAAGCTTGAAAAACTTCAATTAATAACAACCCTCAAAAATGAAATGGAGCAAACGTATATCCTTTATGAGGTTAAAGGTGTAGGTGTGCAATCAAACTGGGACGAAATTGAACAAGACTTTAAGGAAAATGCATTCGACATTTTTCATGAAAATCCCACAATTTTCGCTTGTATCAATGGAACATTTGATGATATGATTGAAGTTAGTTTGAATAACAATGCTAATAAATTTTTAAAACAGTTTAAAGCTCATTCTGTAGAGAAGCTTCAAGAGGAGAATTTTCTCTCAGTATCAGCCAAAACAGCATTATGGGAAGATTTTATTCCAACAACTAACGATGAAATGAACTTGCAACTTGCATTGAGAACTGACGGATTGGGCGATAGTACTACGGTCGTTATAGGAACACCAATCATTACGTCTGAATATTAATATAGAGAAATTGGGACGCGGAGGGGAATACTTTGGAAAAAATCATCGTCCGCGGCGGTCGTAAGTTAAACGGTACTGTAAAAGTAGAGGGAGCAAAAAATGCCGTTTTACCTGTCATCGCTGCATCTTTGTTAGCTAGTGAAGAAAAAAGTATCATCAATGATGTACCTACGCTCTCCGATGTGTATACAATTAACGAAGTTCTGCGTCATTTAGGTGCAGATGTCCATTTTGAAAATAATCAAGTTATTGTAGATGCATCAAAAGAGCTATCAACTGAAGCACCATTTGAATATGTTAGAAAAATGCGTGCCTCTGTTTTAGTCATGGGAGCACTATTGGCTAGAAAGGGTCGTGCACGTGTTGCATTACCAGGTGGCTGTGCAATTGGTTCACGTCCAATCGATCAACATCTTAAAGGCTTTGAAGCAATGGGCGCTACAATTAAAGTCGGAAATGGCTTTATTGACGCTGAAGTAAAGGGAAGATTAAAAGGCGCTAAAATTTATTTAGACTTCCCAAGTGTTGGTGCAACAGAAAACATTATTATGGCGGCTGCATTAGCAGAAGGAACTTCCGTTATTGAAAACGTAGCGAAAGAACCAGAGATTGTTGACCTTGCTAACTATATTAATGCAATGGGCGGAAAGATCCGTGGTGCTGGTACTGGAACAATTCGAATCGAAGGAGTTTCAAAGCTAAAAGGGGCATATCATACGATTATTCCTGATCGCATTGAAGCTGGTACGTTTATGGTTGCTGCTGCTATTACTGGTGGAAATGTATTAGTACAAGGAGCAGTGCCAGAACATTTAACATCACTTGTAGCGAAAATGGAAGAGATGGGTGTTACGATTATTGAAGAGAAGGATGGTCTGCGTGTAATTGGACCAGAAACCTTAAAATCCGTTGATATTAAAACGATGCCACACCCAGGCTTTCCAACAGATATGCAATCACAAATGATGGCATTGTTACTACAAGCAAATGGTACTAGTATGATCACAGAAACAGTTTTCGAAAATCGCTTTATGCATGTCGAAGAATTCAGACGCATGAATGGAGATATTAAAATCGAAGGACGCTCTGTCATCATTAATGGACCTGTTGGTTTACAAGGTGCAGAAGTTGCAGCGACTGATTTACGTGCTGGTGCAGCCCTCATACTTGCAGGTTTATGTGCAGAAGGTCATACAAGAGTTACGGAACTTAAGCATCTTGATAGAGGCTATGTAGACTTCCATAAAAAACTTGCGAGCATCGGTGCTGACATCGAACGAGTAAAAGAAGAAATCGTCGAAACTTCTGACCAACAGCAAGCTGCTGTCTCAGATTAATTAAAAACATCATAATGCCTTCATAAAAGAAGCAGGAGTCTTAATGGCTATCCTGCTTCTTTTAATTTTCCCTGATACCAAAGAAAAGCGGAAGCTCCTTGCTTAGCCCCAACAAGCCAAGTGGCATAATGGGCTCGTGACCTAGAGGGGCTAGGAGCTAAAGCTAGAGAAAGAAAGCCCCTCACTAAGCCTTTCGAGTAAGACATGAAATAGGCTTACTTTAATTGTAAAATAAAGACTTTACTAGAGTACCTTTTTCTGTGAGATTTTATACATTTATTTTAAAAAATACTTTAATATATGTAGATAATTTAATACAAAAACAACTTTTCCAAAACAATCAAACAAACAGTCATAAATGCTTGTCCAAGCCCATAAGATGGACTAGAGAGTGATACTTACTCTAAATCTTATTGGAGGCTTATACATGAATCAAATGAAACCAGTTCTATTTGCACTAGGAAGCTTATTTATCATCATACTACTCATTCCAACACTATTAGTAACCCCGTTTATGGATGAATCCAAAGGGAAGTTAGGTAAGGAGGTTACGGTTACAAAGAATGAGGAAGTTCCCACATTAGCCGAATCTCCAGTAGCAGTTCCAGTATATCGGAGTCAATCAAAGCAAATTGAAAACATTCCTTTAGAAGAGTATGTCATAGGTGTTGTAGCGTCAGAAATGCCTGCAGAATTTGAGACAGAAGCTCTAAAGGCACAGGCATTGGCAGCGAGAACGTATATAACGAAGCAATTAATGAATGAGCAAACATTAAGCGCCCCAGAAGGCTCAGTTGTGACGGACACACAAATGCACCAAGTATTTAAAAATAAGGAAGAACTCCAGAAAATCTGGGGAGATGATTATACGTGGAAGCTAGAGAAAATAACCGAGGCGGTAGCAGCGACACAAGGCCAAATTCTTACATATGATAACAGGCCGATTGATGCATCCTTTTTCTCGACAAGCAATGGCTATACGGAAAACTCCGAAGCATATTGGAAGGAATCGATTCCTTATTTAAGAAGTGTTGAAAGCAAATGGGATGAGGATTCCCCCAAATTTTACGATCAAAAGGTTATCCCGATCGCAGAATTTGAAAGTAAGCTTGGAGTTGATATCGACAAATCAATTGGTGAAATCAAAGAGCTTACACCAGGTAAACGTGTAGCAAAGGTTGAAGTTGGAGGTAAGGAATTTACAGGTCGAGAAATAAGAGAAAAGCTTGAGCTCAAATCCTCTGATTTCACCTGGGAAATAAAAGGTGACTCTGTCGTTATCGAAACAAAGGGATTCGGTCACGGTGTAGGAATGAGTCAATATGGAGCAAATTTCATGGCCGAAGCGGGAAAATCTTATAAAGATATCGTTTCCTATTATTACAAAGGAACAAAGGTAGCAGAAGCAGAGCCTTTTTTAACTAAATATACAGCCCAAAAATAAAAAAGGAGCCATCAGGTTCCTTTTTATTTTTTCGCTTTTCCCGTAAAATATTTTCGTTTTGCGATCCAATACGATACTGCAACACCAATCGTATCTTTAACAAAATCAATCACAGTTGCAGAACGAGATGGAACAAATGATTGATGGATCTCATCCGTCAGTCCATACAATATAGCGATAATTGCTGCAAGGATGCTAGCGCGCTCACTCCATTTGTTATGGGCCATAAACGCGAAGGCGATAAGCCAATAGAGAATGGCAAATTCAATTAAATGCAACGATTCCTTTAATAAAGCATCAAATGAAAAGGGAGTTTTAACAATTGCATCTGCAGGGTTACTAGACAGGATCCAAATGAGCACCATATATAAAAGGGGAAGTAACGTGATGATCGTTTTTTTCATTCTTAGACATTCCTTCCAAAAAATTTTTAAAAACAATACATATTATTATAAACAATGCGCAAACTAAATTTAAAAAAATTTTTTTTAACGTGTATATAATCTCTCGAATCTGTTCAGAATGATGTCTGAGGTGATAAGAATGAGAGAGGAAGAAAAGAAACGTACTTCTCAAAATAGTAAATTTCAAAATTTTTTTAGAAAGCGTTGGGTATTTCCGGCAATTTACCTAATGAGTGCAGCAGTTATCCTTACAGCAGTTTTATGGTACCAAAATATTAGCAATGACGTAGCAGAGGATTTAAAAACTCCTAAGCAAGGAGAAAATGCAATAGGGGATCAAGAAGCAGTTGAAGTAAATGCACTTAAAGAAAACTTCAAAATGCCTGCTTTAGATCCAGATTCAGTTAATGTTGTGAAGAAGTTCTATGACCCTAATGCGTCAACAGAGGAGCAAGAAGCAGCATTAGTGTATTATGAAAATTCATACCGCATGAATAAAGGGATTGACCTTGCAAGAGAAGACCAAAAGGAATTCGATGTTGTTGCATCACTAAGCGGTACAGTAACAAAGGCTGAAAAGGATCCAATTTTAGGGTATGTTGTAGAAATTGAGCATGAAAATGATGTTGTTACAGTATATCAATCATTATCATCAGCAACTGTTGAAGAAGGAGACAAGGTTGAACAAAGCCAACCAATCGGTAAAGCGGGTAAAAGCCTTTACAATGAAGAAGATGGCGTTCATGTTCACTTTGAAATCCGCAAAAATGGCGTTGCGATGAATCCTTTAACATTTATGGATAAGCCGGTAACATCCGTAAATGAACCAGCACAGGAAGAAACAACAGAAGAATCAGCAGCTGATGAGCAAACTTCAGAGGAACCAATGACTGAAGAGGAATCAACAACAGAAGAACAAACTTCCGAAGAGCAAACGACTGAGGAAGAATCAACAACTGAAGACTCAAGCAGTGAAGAATCTAAAGATAAAGATGCTGAAGCAGGAGATAAGTCTACTGAAGAAACTCCAGATGCAAATAAAGATGCTGAAAATGGAGAAACTGAAACAGAAGGCAGCGAGCAATCAAACGAGCCTGAAGCATCTAATAATACATTAAATTCATAAGAAAAATACGAGGTTGTCTCAAGATGAGAGCGACCTCGATTTTTTTTGCAAATTTCAACCAGTCGTTCGAATTATGTCGAGAAAAAAATCAATAGTGGTGCTCATTTTCTATTGACCATCATCAACGACCACTTCATAATAAAGACTGTTAAACTCTCACCTAAATACAGGCTGGAGGTGGAAATCTGCCTTAAAATGATAACGCTTACAAAAGGGAAGGAGAAATGAGCTTGATTTTCTTTATTATCATGCTAGTCATTACAGGTTTTTCTCTAGTTGTTTGCATACGTAAACGCAAGCCTCAATTTTTACTTATACCAATCTTATCGCTACTAATCTACTTCATCGTACAAATAGCTTTAGTCCCAGCACCATTTTTCGAAACGGTAAAATTTATTTTTAGTTTGTCTTAACCTTAAGTGACATTATCTATTATCTCGGAGGTGCTAAATGAAGAAAATTGATAAAAGGAAAGCAGATGCTTACTTTAAGGTGCGTACACGTAATATTATGATTTATTTACTTATAGGTTTTTTATCCTCGTTTGGAGTCGTTTTATTTGCTGAGCCATTAAGTGGATTTTCAATAAACGGACTTCCTTTCCATTACTTCATGGGGGCACAGGGCGCCGTCGTCATTTTTATTCTTTTATTATTTATAAATGCAAAAGTAAGTGATTCCGTCGATCAAAAATATGGAATTGATGAAAAACGAAACGAACAGCTTGGTGCAGGAAAAACGCTTGATCATTAATAAACAAAAATAAAAGGGGTAACGATAGATTATTTTTCAAAATCAGGCAATAAGGGGGATTTTTATGGATGCACAATTTATCGTTTCGTTAACGATTATTTTATTAACCTTTGCACTATATATTGGCATCGCCATTTATAATACAGCAAAACAAACATCAGATTTTTATGTAGCTGGCCGTGGGGTACCACCGATTTTTAATGGGATGGCAATCGGAGCTGACTGGATGAGTGCAGCGTCATTCATTGGAATGGCAGGAACGATAATGCTTCTTGGATATGATGGCCTTGCTTATATAATGGGGTGGACTGGCGGCTATCTATTATTAACATTCTTACTTGCGCCACAGCTTAGAAAATATGGACGTTACACAGTACCTGAATTTATTGGTGATAGGTACAATAGTCACTCAGCTCGTGTCATTGCAGCTATCTGTACGATTATTATTAGCTTTACTTATTCGATCGGTCAATTATCTGGCTCTGGCGTCGTTATCGGCCGCCTTTTTGAAATTGATGCAAAAATCGGGACGATGATTGGCGTCATCCTAATCGCCTTTTATGCAGCCTTTGGAGGAATGAAGGGCATTACATGGACACAGGTAGCTCAATACATCATTCTCATTATCGCTTACCTCATACCGGTCATTTTTATGTCATTACAAATTACAAACAACCCTGCACCATGGCTTTCCTATGGGAAAATCGTTGAGGAAATGGGGGAACTGGATCGACAGCTAGGAATCTCGGAATATTTCGCTCCGTTTACAAATGATACAAAATGGCAGTTTCTTGCATTAATGTTTACCTTAATGGCCGGTACTGCAGGGCTTCCCCACGTTATTGTTCGCTTTTATACGGTTTCAACGATGAAGGCTGCAAGATGGTCTGGAGCATGGGCACTTTTATTTATCGGGCTTTTATATTTATCTGCTCCTGCCTATGCAGCATTTTCACGATTTATATTAATGACAAATGTTGCTGGTAGAAAGCTATCTGAACTGCCTGCTTGGACAGAGACATGGGTCAATACAGGAAAGCTGCAAATTGCTGATGGCAACGGTGACGGAATTTTACAATGGAATGAATTAATTATTTCCAACGATATCGTTGTCATGGCAACACCGGAAATTGCTAATTTAGGGATGTTTGTTATCGGCTTAGTTGCTGCAGGAGCGATGGCAGCGGCTCTCTCAACTGCAGGCGGGCTTATGATTGCGATCTCTTCCTCCTTTGCTCATGATATCTACTATCGTGTTTTAAAGCCTCAGGCGAGCGAGAAAAACCGTTTAGCGGTCGCGCGTTGGTCAATCGTTATTGCGACATTATTAGCCGGTGTCATCGCTCTAGACCCGCCAGGAGCGATTACCCAAATCGTTGCATGGGCCTTTGCGCTTGCATCAGGAACATTTTTCCCTGCTCTATTAATCGGTGTATGGTGGAAGCGGTCAAATACGCCAGGGGTTATTTCAGGAATGATCGTTGGCTTAGCGGTTACGTTAATTTATATCTTTGCTTCAAAATACGGCGGCTTTACGATAGCGGGAATTATCGATACCGGGGCAGGTGTATTTGGGGCCTTTGCTGGTATCGTCACAAATATCATTGTCTCATTATCAACAAAAGCTCCATCAATTGAAAAACAGGGGGAGGTTATTAATTTACGCTATCCAGAGCAAATGACATATAAAGATGGAGAAGTATGGATGGATTAACAGCGTTCTTGGACGATCATGGATACATGGTCGTCTTTTTTTGTTTGGATCAATTTACCAATTCGAGTGACAGATACCTATATATTTCCATTTTATCGACAAATTTCTCGGGAAATATTCATGAAAATAATGAGGGAATCATCTGCTTATTTCCTAAGAAAATATAAAAAAAAGAAATAAACCCTTGTCCCTCCTGACATTTCTTGCATATTCCATCAACCAAGCTAATAAAATGTTACAAACCTATCAAAGAGAGTGTTTGAGGTGAGGGATCGTGAGTGTATATTCTAATCGCAGTAGCATAGGCATCATTCATTCATCTAAGAGAATACCGACAAAGTGTCTTGGCATGCGAGTCTCATTTCACACTTCTCACATCCATATTAGGGAGGTCGAGTGGTGTGCACGATTACATCAAAGAACGCACAATCAAGATTGGGAAATATATCGTGGAGACAAGGAAAACAGTTCGTGTCATAGCGAAGGAGTTTGGCGTTTCCAAAAGTACCGTCCATAAAGATTTAACGGAGAGGTTACCAGAAATAAACCCTGATCTTGCGAATGAAGTAAAGGAAATACTTGATTACCATAAATCAATTAGACATTTGCGTGGTGGCGAGGCAACAAAGCTTAAGTACAAGAAGGATGAAATTTTAGAAGAAGAGCCTGTAAAATAATGAGACTATCTAATTCATTGTAAATCGACAAATCCCTACATAATCAAACTAAATTATTTTACAAAATCATACTATTTTTTTCATTTTATGATACAATATTTAATTAGGTTAGATATTCTGGGAATGAAGATTTGCAAGGAGGATATAGATAGAATGTTTGCAAGGGATATAGGTATAGATTTAGGTACTGCTAATGTGCTGATCCACGTGAAAGGGAAAGGAATTGTACTCAATGAGCCATCGGTTGTAGCATTAGATAAAAACACAGGAAAGGTTCTTGCGGTTGGTGAAGAGGCTAGACGCATGGTAGGGCGTACTCCTGGGAATATTGTTGCTATTCGTCCTTTAAAAGATGGAGTCATTGCGGATTTTGAAGTAACAGAGGCAATGCTCAAGCACTTTATCAATAAGCTTGATGTAAAGGGTTTATTTACGAAGCCACGTATGCTTATCTGTTGCCCAACTAATATTACTTCTGTTGAGCAAAAAGCTATTAGAGAAGCTGCAGAAAAAAGCGGCGGTAAAAATGTATTTCTTGAGGAAGAGCCAAAGGTCGCAGCGATTGGTGCGGGAATGGACATCTTCCAACCTTATGGAAATATGGTCGTTGATATAGGCGGTGGAACTACAGATGTCGCTGTATTATCTATGGGCGATATTGTCACCGCCTCATCAATTAAGATGGCAGGGGATAAGTTTGACTCTGAAATCTTAAATTATATTAAACGTGAGTACAAGCTATTAATTGGTGAACGTACTGCTGAAGACATTAAAATAAATGTTGCAACGGTATTCCCAGGCGCACGTTCTGAAGAAATTGAAATACGTGGACGAGATATGGTCACAGGTTTACCACGCACAATTTCAGTGAATTCAAAAGAAATTGAAGAGGCACTTCGTGAATCAGTTGCTGTTATTGTACAAGCTGCGAAAAGTGTTCTTGAAAGAACGCCACCTGAACTTTCAGCTGACATTATTGATCGCGGTGTTATACTAACTGGAGGCGGCGCTCTGCTAAACGGACTTGATTTATTATTAGCAGAAGAGCTTAAACTGCCAGTATTAGTTGCAGAGGCACCAATGGATTGTGTTGCGATCGGCACAGGCATTATGCTAGACAACATGGACAAATTACCACGCAAAAAACTTGGCTAATATATGACGAAAAAAGAGTCTACTAGATGGACTCTTTTTTCATATGTTCAATTGTTTAAAACCCTCACACGAAATAGTCATTCTTTTCCTAAAAAAATGTAATGAGAAAACTGTCCTTCTCCTTTATAATGGTAATTAGGGAATTCTGTCGAAAAAGAATTCAATTTGTCCGGCAAGAATTATTTTACGAAGGTGGAGATATATATGTTAAGAGGTTTATATACAGCTACAGCTGGTATGGTGGCGCAACAAAGAAGAACAGAAATGCTTTCAAATAATATCGCAAATGCCAACACAGCTGGGTATAAAGCAGACCAAGCCTCTGTCCGTGCATTTCCTGAAATGCTGCTAAAGAGAATCGATAACCAACCAATCCCATCTACAGTTGGTTCAATCAATACTGGTGCATACGTACAGGAAATCAATAATAAATACAATCAAGGCGATATTCGTGAAACAGGATTATTAAGCGATGTAGCACTTGTTGAGCAAAATGTCCCAATACATCCTGAAACAAATCGAAAGGGATTCCTCCTCTTTGCTGTCGAAAATCAAGCTGGGGAAGAACGCTATACACGCAATGGTAATTTTACACTTGATGAAAATGGAACACTTTTATCAAGTGGTAACCCGGTGCTTTCAACAGCAGGACAACCGATTCAAATTCTAGCAAATGATTATCAAATTACTGAAGATGGTGACATTTTTGCAGGTGGGGAATTTATCGCACAAATCGATGTCCGCTTTGAGGATGATGTCCGCAACCTTGTAAAGGAAGGCAATGGATTGTACAGAACAGCTGATAATACAAACATCCCAACAGCACTAGGTAACGGCGAGGTTCAATATAGCTTAAAGCAAAATTATCTCGAAGGTTCAACGGTTGATATTGCTCGTTCTTATACAGATATGATGACATCTTATCGTTCGTTTGAAGCAAATCAAAAGGTATTACAAGCATATGATAAAAGCATGGAAAAGGCCGCAAACGAAATTGGCCGGATAGGTTAATAGGGGGAACAAACAATGCTACGCTCGATGATTACAGCAACAAATACAATGGGCCAGCTTCAAAAGCAGCTTGATACAATTGGCCATAACTTAGCAAATATCGATACACAAGGCTATAAAAGAGAGCAAACAGCTTTTTCAGAGCTTGTGAGACAGCAGTTCAATAATCAAACAGATGCCGAGGCAGAAATTGGTCGCTTTGGAACAGAGCTAGGTATTACACAAGGCACTGGTGCAAGGCTCAATAGCAACTTAGTATTTAGCCAAGGAACACTTAAGCAAACAGGGCGTTCACTTGATATTGCCTTTACATCACCAAATCAGCTTCTGCAAATTGATGTTGATGGCGAAACGCAATATACAAGAGACGGTTCTCTTTATTTATCGCCAACAGCTGATGGGACGAATCGCTTGCAGTTAACAACAGCTGAAGGCAGAAATGTCCTTGATGAAAACGGAAATCCAATTATTTTTGAAGAAAATTTTAAGGAAATTCAAATTTCTCAAGATGGAACGATTACAGCTGTACCAAATAATGACAATGACCTGCCACAAGTATTTGGATTGGGTGTTGTGCAAGTAGACCGTCCACAATTGCTCGTTCAAGCAGGAAATAATCGTTACAGCCTAAGTGAAAACCTAGGTAATGTACAATTGGATGAAATCTTCACATATCTTGAAGGTGCCCTACGTGGTGAAGTATCCATGCAGCAAGGTGCATTAGAAATGTCAAATGTCGATTTATCAAAGGAAATGACTGATATGATGGTCTCCCAGCGTTCATACCAAATGAATGCAAAGACGATTACAATGGGTGATCAAATGATGGGGTTAATAAACGGTGTTAGATAGGAGTTAGGTCTATTGGTTGCAAAGGAAACGATGAAAGTTACTAGCCGAGAAGAAATGAAAAAAGCAAAAAAAGCCAAGAAGGTACAAGAAGGAACGGATCAAAAGGGAAAGAAACGGATCCGTATCAGATTAATTCCAATATGGATAAGAGTATTGCTTGTTCTTATTTTCATGGTGGTTAGTGCAATTGTCGGTGTTATCGTAGGCTATGCAGTAATTGGCGATGGAAAGGCCTCAGACGCACTCGACAAATCAACATGGCAACACATCATCGACCTAGTTGAAAAAGAATAATCAAAAAGAGTATACTATTAATAATTGGGAAGGTGTATGCCTTCCTTTTGTCGTATACATACGTAAGACTTTATGTAAATTTAATAATAAGGAGAAAAATACATATGTTAGATATTCAACAAATTAAAGAAATTATCCCGCATCGTTATCCTTTTCTACTCGTTGATCGAATTATCGAAGTAGAAGAAGGAAAGCATGCAGTAGGAATTAAAAATGTTACAGCGAATGAGGAATTTTTTAACGGACATTTCCCAGACTATCCTGTAATGCCAGGGGTTCTTATTGTTGAAGCAATGGCCCAGGTTGTAGGAGTAGCAATGTTACAAAAAGAGGAAAACCGTGGCAGAATCGCATTTTTCACAGGAATTGACAGCTGCCGTTTTAAAAGACAAGTAAAGCCAGGTGACCAGCTAAGACTAGAGGTTGAGGTAACTCGTGCAAGAGGCTCAATCGTCAAAGCTACAGGTAGAGCAACTGTTGATGGAGAAATTGCTTGTGAAGCTGAAATGATGTTCGCATTAGGTGCAAAAGAAGAATAAAAATTCAAGGACAATTTGACCAAGTTTAGGTTGAATTGTCCTTTTTTTATGGCTTTTTTCTAAATAGTACTAACTATATAAGGGTTTAGTACTGAAGCGTAAATCAGCCCCGAACGACTACACTGTAAAAGAGCAACAAAGTTTGCAAAACAGCCTTCTATATATAAGTAGTATTTTGAAAATTTATGTAATGATTTTTTTATTTTTGGAAAAGCTATTCAAGGACATGTGTAAAAATATGTTATCTAAATTTGAAAGGAGAAAACAGCATGAGTAAAAAATGGCTATTAATGTTAGTCGGTTCACTGCTTGCAGCGATGCTCGTAACGGGCTGTGCAACAAATGATGACCCGGATCCAGCACCACAAGAAGAAAACATGGATAACAACCAACCGGGTGAAGATGGAGGACAAAATACAGATACAACTGGAAATGGCAATGATGATAATGATATTAATGATGAAGTTCAAAACAATGGAAATGATGCAGGCGACATCTTAGATGGCACGAATGAAGAAAACAACAATGATTTAGAACCAAATGATGAAGAAAAGAAAGATGAAAAATAACTAATGGAGAAGGCTGACATTGATGTTAGCCTTTTTTTAGTTAAAAGAGCGGTCGAATCTTGTCGAATGACAGATTTTTCCCGAAAGTTGACAAATTTTCTGCAAAAGTTAGGAGATTTTCTCCGAAAGTTGACAAATTTTTAATAAAAGTTGACAAATACACTGAAACTGCAGCTTATAAATTTTTAAGATTAGCAGGCATAAGTATCAAATCATTAAGAATAGGATAGTAATAGATTAGCAAAAAAATGGCTAGTGTAGCGTAGCCCAATAATGCTAATGCTCACTTTAAAAAAGAGGTGATAAAGATGAAAGGTCCTCAAGAGCAACAACAGCCAGCCTTCACCAGAGTTAAGAGCTATCAGCCGTTTCACAGTCGTTTTGACCCGTGCCCACCAATCGGATTGAAGTATTATTCAACACCTCCGCATCTATATATGGGTTTTCAACCACCAAATTTACCGCAGTTTTCACCACAGGAAGCATTGAGAAAAGGAACGCTTTGGCCAGCCTTATATGACCCTTATAAAAATCCGTATAAAGGAAAAAAGGGGGTAAAGTAGTGTGAGCAAACATCAACTACCTGATGAATATTATCAGCTATTAGAGGAAATCCAAGCGATTGACTTTGTTCTTGTCGAGCTAACCCTTTATTTAGATACCCATCCGAATGATGTTCAAGCAATTCAACAATTTAACCAATGTACGGCTTACAGCAAGCAGCTAAAACAGCAATTTGAAGCAAAATTTGGGATGCTGCAGCATTTTGGCGGCAGCTTTGCAGATGCAAATTGGAGCTGGGGAAGAGCTCCATGGCCATGGCAAGTATAAAGAGAGGAGAGTGTTATTGAATGTGGATTTACGAAAAAAAGCTGCAATATCCAGTAAAGGTAAGTACATGTAATCCATTTCTCGCAAAATTATTAATTGAGCAATATGGTGGGGCTGATGGAGAATTAGCGGCAGCCCTTCGCTACTTAAACCAACGCTATACAATACCAGATAAGGTCATCGGGCTGTTAAACGATATCGGTACAGAGGAATTTGCTCATTTAGAAATGATTGCGACGATGATTTATAAGCTAACAAAGGACGCAACACCTGAACAGCTAAAAGCAGCAGGAATTGCTCCACACTACGTCGATCATGACAAGGCCCTCTTTTATCATAATGCAGATGGTGTACCATTTACTGCGACGTATATCCAAGCAAAGGGCGATCCAATCGCTGATCTTTATGAGGATATCGCGGCAGAGGAGAAGGCACGCGCTACATACCAATGGATTATTAATATGTCAGATGATCCTGATTTGAATGATGGCCTTGCCTTCTTAAGAGAAAGAGAAATTGTACACTCACAACGGTTTAGGGAAGCAGTTGAAATTTTAAAAGAGGAGCGAAATAAAAAGAAATTTTTCTAAAAGCAAACAGGACTTGGCTACCCGAGAATGCCAAGTCCTGTTCATATTTTATAATCTTGTCGTATCCTTCTTAATGTTTACGTTCTCGGTAAATGCCTCAATCAGAGCATCGCCAGTAAGTCCTTGACCCATTAAGGTTCTAAGCAATACCTCTGGGTCGTGTAATCGCCTTGAGGCATGAAGTCGGCCATCAATTAGAATCGATAAATCCTGCTCCAATGGCGTAATCGTTTTGATTTTCCCAACGATTTGTGCCGGTGTATTCGTTTTTTTCGAGATCGTGACAAAGGCTCGAATTTGTGCCTTTGCATCATATAATTGCTCAAAGATTGGCTGGAAATCCTTATCGATTAAAGCCTCAATTAGCCACGAGTTTTCCCCATCCTCTCGATTAAGCACTAAGCCATCCTTCAAAGGGATCGCAAGTAGCTTCTTTTCACCTTCAGCTTCATGTTCAACTTTTAAATCGACTAGCTTGAATGTTTTTATGATCATCACCCTCTTTAAGCACGTAAGTTTTTTTAAAACGCTCTGTTACACTTGATTGTTGATTTCTGCTTCAGGCATTCGCCTTTTGCGGGCGGCCGTCCGGGAGGTTGACACGCTTCTTTAAGTAGGAGTCTCATGCCTTCCGCTTTTTCTAAATTGTCTAGCTCCAGCGCCAAGCCCGTCGAGTCACAATCGATATAGGAATTACAGTTCCATACGTCTTGTGCTTGTCGGAGCTGTTCAAGGCGCCTCCGCTTTTCTTATAACATTATATCATAGCGCTCACTAGCTTATTCTGCCAGCTTTGCAGATTTCTCTATCGTTGTAATGATTAGATCCTCAATAATTCTACGTTCCTTTGCTTTAAGCTTAAGCAATGTTTGAATGCTAGCTACCAATCGAGGCTGTTTACAGAGATAGTCAACGATTGGTGTCAGTGGATGTTCAATTGTATAGTTCATAGATTCCTCAAAAATACTGTCAGTTGTCTGATGTGTAGCTCCGAGTAATTTCTCGATTTGGATATTAAATGCCTTGCATAGTGAAAGAATATAGCTGAGGTCAGGCACTTGCTCTCCTGATTCAAGCCGTGTAATAACCGGTCGGGAAACACATAGCTTATCTGCTAATTGCTGTTGAGACCAGCCGTTTAACTCACGGTAATACTTCATATTCATTTTAAATTTCTCCAACTCATTCATAGAACCATTCCCTTTCTATCTGGTTCCCCTACATCCAAATGCCAGCAAAGTCCAACTTGAGAACTTTTTCCTATTTGTACGAAAATTAATCATTTATAGATATTTTGACCTATAAAAAGCATACTGAAAAAAATGGAAGATTTAAAGAGGAAAAGGGTAAAATTTCCTGAAATTTAGTTAAAATCCACCTAATAAAATGATTGGAGGAATTTTGAAAAAATTAGTAGTAAGCTATACTACGAGTGTAAAAAATAATAATGTGAGGGAGAAAAGGTGAACATTAAATTAAAATGTGTTTATTTGAAAAAGGATGAAACGAATAAGCTTCAAGGAAACGAGGCTAATTCAGATGAACTAGTTACATTGCGGGTAGGTGGTGAGAAAAAGGGACGATTTAACTATCATCATTTCCGAGTTCCTCTCGAAGCAACAGTTGAAATTCATTATGAAATTGAAAAGCCTAAGGGATTGTTGAGACTTATTTTTCATATCACTAATCCGGATTTATCGATTCATTATTATCAATGGAACGAAGAAAAGCAATGTTACCTTGGGGCACCTCTTGAACAAGACATCATCAAATCCTCTTCCTTTCAAAGGATCCTTCAAGGTATAAGCTTCTCTGGAAAAAAACATTTCTCATACATCGTGAATCCTCCCCAAAGATTAAAAGATTTATTAAATTAGTAAAATACAAATGAATAAATGAAACCTATGAACGACAAAAGATAAAAACAAAGGTCAAACTTATCCGTGTAATCCATACAAAATGAAAATTTACACGTTTTTCCAAATAGGACAAATCAATTACAATACAGTTGTACATGAAAGGAAAGGAGGGAAAAGGTGATTAATCAAGTCATACTAGTAGGCCGTCTAACGAAGGATCCGGAAATTCGTTATACAGCAGATGGTGCTCCTGTTGCAAATATTACTCTTGCAGTAAGCAGACAATTTCGAAACAATGCCGGTGAAATTGATACCGACTTTGTGAACTGCACCCTTTGGCGGCGGACAGCTGAAAACACAGCAAACTACTGTCGAAAGGGCTCCATTGTAGGTGTAATAGGTCGGATTCAAACTCGAAGCTATGAAAATGCGGAACGGACACGTGTTTACGTTACAGAAGTTGTCGCAGACTCCGTTCGCTTTATGAGCGGCAAACCGCGTGAACTTGTGGAACAGGAAGCCTAAAAACCAGTCCTCCTGAAAAGAGAAAATCCAAGCAAATCCTCTTCATTCCCCACGTTTACGGCTGATTAAATCTCCCCTCGTTAATCAGCCAATTTTTTTTAAGAGGATTGCAAAGAAAAAACGACAGTCTCAAAAACTGTCGCTATTACTTTGATACTTTTTTTTCAATTAATTTTACTAGCTTCTCCCATTGCGGTGATTTTTTCTCTGACGTTGCTTTACGGTTCGTTTTTTGTTTTGTTGCCATTTATTGCTCCCCTTTCTTAATTATAAGAGGTATAAACCTTTATCTTGTCTAGCTCCTAGAGGTCAAAACTGAAATAGGAGCTAGACAGCATTTTCTATATCCTTTAACTCATCGACAACGTAAACAGCTCTTCAAGCTCATCAGATGAAAGCTCTGTAATCCAATTTTCGCTTTGAATAATTTCATCGTTTAGTGATTGCTTTTTCTCAAGCATATCATCAATTTTTTCTTCAATCGTACCAGTTGTAATTAGCTTATGCACATGGACAAACCGCTCTTGACCAATTCGATAAGCCCGATCTGTCGCTTGGTTTTCAACTGCAGGATTCCACCAGCGATCAAAATGGATAACATGGTTAGCCGCAGTAAGGTTTAATCCAGTTCCGCCGGCCTTTAAAGAAAGAATTAAAAATGGGAAATCTTTATTTTGAAATGATTCAACCATGCGATCCCGTTCTGCCTTCATGACACTTCCGTTTAAAAACAACACCTTTTCAGAGAATTGCTTTTCAAGAAGCCTTTTAATCATTTCGCCCATTCCGATATACTGTGTGAAAATAAGACAGCTTTCCTGCTGCTCATGTATTGAAGTTGTTAGCTCTAATAGCTTTTCAACCTTATGTGAACGTGTAATAAGCTGCTTTGGATCCTCTTCCTTTAAATACAAGGCAGGGTGATTGCAAATTTGCTTTAGCTTGCCAAGCATTTTTAAAATTAATGCCTTCCGCTGCATCCCAGCAAGTGAGGTTACCTGTTCGAACGTATCCTTGACAAGCTGTTCATAAAGAGATGCCTGCTCAACAGAAAGTGGCACATATTCCTTTTGCTCCTGCTTCTCAGGGAGATTTAAGGCAACCTGTTCATCCCGTTTTGTTCTTCGTAATAAAAACGGCTTAATGTAACGCTGCAGCTGTTCGATTTGCTCGACATCGCGATCCTTTTCAATCGGCAGGACATAGCGCTTATGAAAGCTATGCAAGCTTCCTAAGTAACCGCGATTTAAGAAATCGTAAATTGACCAAAGCTCAGTAAGACGGTTTTCCATCGGTGTACCTGTTAACGCAATATGATGCTGACCCTTGAGCTTACGAATCGCACGTGACTGCTTCGTATGAGCATTTTTAATGTTTTGCGCTTCATCGAGACAAACCGTATTCCATGTTAGTGATGAAAGCTCTTCAAAATCAGCATGTGATAAGCCGTAGGAAGTTAAGACAACATCAGCCTCCTGAATGGAAGCAGTGAACCTTTCTTCCTTCGCGCGATTTGGTCCATAATGAAGCTTAACCCGCAGATGTGGGGCAAACTTTTCAAATTCCTTTTGCCAGTTACCAAGAACAGAGGTAGGCGCGATGATTAAGGCAGGCTGCTCTGGCTTCTCATGCTTTTTCACATAAGAGAAGTAAGCAATCGTTTGAATCGTTTTTCCTAATCCCATATCATCAGCTAAACAAGCCCCAAAGGCAACACTGCGTAAAAATAATAACCAATCAACCCCGTTTTGCTGATAAGGTCGCAGTGTGCCAAGAAACTCTTCAGGTATTTGATGAGTTGGTAATTCACTCGTATCAGTTAGCTTTTTCAGCATTTTTTTCATTTGCTGGTTTAACTCAATTTGAATATTGGCAAATGCTCGTGTATCAACAACATCGTCATCATCTGCATCAATATCCTTTGCATTTAGCTCCTGATGCAATATATCTGATAAATGCAAGCCTTCGCGATCCGCTCTTTTCAAAATTGCCTGGACCTGCTTAATGAACGCAGGGTCTAGCTTAATCCATTGCCCGCGGAAATTCACGAGGCGTCGCTTTTGTGAGACAAGTGCCAAAAATTCCTCCTCACTCATCTCAACCCCATTTGTTGCAAAGCGCCAGTTAAAATCAATGAGCGAATTCATTCCGACAAATGACTGTCCTCTAGGAGTAGAGGAAACCTTTGCCTTCAGCATCATTTGCGACTCTTTGACGACCTGCCACCATGATGGAAGCAAAATTTCAACACCCATATTGATCAACGTTTCACTTGCACTTGTCAAAAATAACCATGCTTCATCCTCGGTAATATACGTCGTTCCTGTTTCAAAGCTAAGCCAAGGGACAACTTCAGAAAATCTTTCCTGCTCGCGCGCAATTTTATCTAAATAAGGCGTCCATTTTTTTGGAAGGCTTGATGCCCCTTGATAATGAATGATTTCTTCTTCATTGCTTTTATTGCGCAGCAATATTTCGAGCTGCCAATCCTCGCCATCAATTTCAGGCTCGTTTAGGCGGAGGCCGACAGTGAATGGCGTTACATCTATGTGCCAGCCGATTTTTTCAAGGAAGTCAGTCTCATCAATAAAATGACCATCAAACGTTGTTAAGACAGGATACTCATTTACAATTTCTGTCCAAGCGTTCTTTAGAACGGCATCCTGTTCGATTAAATCTGTCATTGCTGCGGAAAACCAATCTAGAACAAATCCTTCTAATTCCTCATTTACATCCTTGAAACGGAGTAGACCATGCTTCCAACCCTCGAAGTCAGGAACGTACTGCTTGTTTTCGATCAATTCGTAAATAACCTGGGCTTGATTTGCCAGCTGCTGCGTATCATCTGATAACGTAATCGTAGCAAGCGAGTTATAGGTTTCCTTCCCTAGTAACTCGACCATCATCCATGGTGACAGCACCACTGAAGGCATTCCGATATAGCTTATATCCTCTAAATTTGTTCCGAAAAAGGACGACTCATGCCATGTGAAAAGATAGCGGGAGAATTCATTGACAGGAATAGGGCTATCATCATGCGCAGACGTACAATACACATAAAAATGATAATTCTCAATTTGTTCAGCATGTACGACAATATGAATAGTATTAATCATGAATGAGCTTTCCTTTCTTTAATTCTTCCTTGAAGGCACGTAATCGTTTATGCTCCTCAGATAGTTGGTGAATATAGTTTTCCCAAACCTCTTCACGTTTCATTTTCTTATATTGCGCTTTTATCCGCTTCAAATAACGAACTGCCATTTTATAATTTTCTCTTGTTTTCATGCGGATTTCCTCTTGAACGGATTTGACATACAACGGCAGAAGCACACCTGGATCGCGCTTTTCAATATCCTTTAATACATAGCTATTAAAGTCATCGAGTGAAAAACCAAGCAATGTTTGCAGCTCGATCCATGTTCTATATTCCTCTTTATTTAAAAGATACTCATTGTATTCAGCATAACTATATGGAAGCATGCTGCGACAAGCTTTTTCATAAGTTTGGCTATTCCCTGTTGAGTCGGCATGCTGCTTCATGATTTGTAAAAGATAATTTGCCGTTTCTCGTTTTTCATGAAATGGCAAGTCACTATTCATATAAGATGCCATATTGTTCATGAGGAATGAAAGCCAGCTAGAAAGTCGCTTCCAATTTTTTTTCTTCAAAATATCCTCTACCCAATAAAATGATAGCGGGAGCGCAGTTGAGTTTAGCTCCTTTAAATAAGCAAAAACCTGCTCATCTCGAGACTGGAGAAAATCCATATGCATAAGCGCGATTTCCAATTCGGATTTATACTCCTCCTCATAGGTTAACCGCTCCTCAAGCCATTCTCGCTCGATCGTAATAAATTTGTCACGACGCAGCAGTTCAACCCAGAGCAATTGGTAAAGCTGGATTTGCTGGAAGTGGAAATGTTTACTAGTAGTGAGTAGCTCACGAAACCGCTCAACACTATCAACGAGCAATGGATCAAGGGCAAACGGCAATGCATACCGCTTCATTTCCCGAATTGCTGCGCTAGTATTATCAATTAGCTGATCAATGTATGGATAAACGATATTTTGTAGCATATATTCAGTTGGGTTCGTCTCATTAAGGAGCTGCACCATTTTTAAAAGAACCGTGACAGACGATTGAACAATAAAAAATTGCTTCATCTCAGGAGACTTAGGTGCTTTTTGCTTCAGTCTCGAATAATATTGATGATAGAGACCTTGAAATATCTGATGTGGAGAGGAAACCTGCTCATACCAATTTTCATATTCGCGTTCAAAAAACGCAATCCAGCTTGCTAACGAGGAATCCTCATATTCCTTTTCCTCTGTAAAAAACGAGCTTGCTTTTCGAACGTGCTGCTTTAAAATCGCATCAACTGGTTTCTCTTCCTTCCATAGGTCAACAAACGTTCCAACGCGGTCGACACTTGCATATACATATAGGAAAGTGGCAATACGGTGCCGACAAATCGATTCAGATGGGCATGTACATGTACTCATCACAAAATCATCCAAATCTATCTCGACCTGAACACTCGTTACGTCCTGCACACGTGCAGAAACCGTATGATCTATTGCGTTTACATTATATATACTACCTTGACGAAACAAAATAAGACCTTTTTTTATTAAATTCCGGTCATGTTCATCATGAGGAGATAGCAATTGTTTAATTTGTTCACCGGCACCAAGCACAAGCTCCTTACTAAGTTCCCGACCAAGCATATAAATGAACTCCTTTCACAGCTAACATTCAACTAATCAGCTGTACCGTACTTAATTCCCACAGAACGATTGTGGAAGAAACCCTAATTCTTCTATTATAACTCATTCTTGAGCCATCAAAAAGGTTTGAATGGAGGAAGGGAATTGGTGATGTTTGGAGAAAAGGGAAATACTTTAGGGGTATTATTCCATCTTGCATTTTTAAATGGCAAAAAGTATAATAGTTTCATATTGTCTGAATATGTAAAAAAAGAAAGGGATTTGTATAAATGAAAGAAAGCCAGCTAAAACAAGAAGAGCTGCTACAAATTCTGTTACGCGCACATGATAAAGGCGAGAAGACAGCAGATATTACAACGAATGAATTATTGCAAGATTTGATTTCACAAATAAAGAAAGTATATGCCTCTTAAAAATACGAAAAATGCGGATGCCTTAGGTATTCGCATTTTTTATTTGGGAAGTTTATTCACCATAATAAAAAATCAATTGAAACAGACAAACAAAGAACGCTGGATCCTCTATAGGTGAAGCATCCTCAATTTGCAAATATGTTTTAAACAATTCGGTTGTTTTCATCCTCCATCTAGCAACTTCTTGTTCATTATAATAAAACCTTGCCCAATCCATCAGCTCCCGCTTAACGATAAACTGCCCATCATTCGATGAAATCGTGAACTCAGGTACAACAACCTGCATTGATTTGTAGGTGATGTGATAGCGTTCAGTCGTTTTGCAATTGCTCACTTTATATTGAGTTTTCCCCCAGCGTGGAATTTTTTTCCCTTGATAGAGTAATTCCCCATTAGTTGAATAAACATCAACTTGAACAAAATAATGATGATCTAAAAAGACATCGGCAATACGGAACCAAATGTTTTTATACGATCGCTTAAACGTACAAACAACCTGTCCAAGCTCATCGATAACCTGTGTGGATGCAGTTGACGGCTTCAGCTTAGGGGGAGAATAGGTTAACATTCGCATCATGATATACTCCTTTTTCTGAAAAATACGTATTCTATTAATTCGCCTATATTCCCCCAATTCCTTTTGGCAATAGTTAAATCTACTAATTCATGTATATGAAAATCAGGCGTAAGCGAAAAAACTATTTTCTATCACAACTTCTAACGTATCCGTTTATACTAAAGTACGGATAAAAAAGAGTGATAGGATAAATATCCGATAGCTAACAGTTTAGGAGGATTGAAGACTTTGTTAGTAAATGAATTATTCAATGTTTCCAACAAAACGGCAATTGTTACAGGTGGTGGTAGAGGCCTAGGAGAAATCATGGCACATACATTAGCTGAGGCAGGTGCAAATGTCGTCGTATGCTCTCGTGATCTCGCTGCATGTCTAGAAGTAAGTAAAGCTCTAAAAGACAAAGGGGTCCAATCCCTTGCGTTTGAATGTGATGTAACAGTACCAGCTGAGGTTGAACATGTTGTCACAGAAACAGTCAAACAGTTTGGAACGATCGATATATTAGTAAACAATAGCGGAACATCATGGATTGCACCGATCCTAACAATGCCGGCAGATAAATGGGATAAAGTCATGGCTGTTAATGTCAAAGGAACATTCCTCTTCTCACAAGCCGTTGCAAATGTAATGACAAAGCAAAAATCCGGAAAAATCATCAATATTGCATCAATATCAGGATTTGGTGGCACAATGGACACCTTTATGAACACAACAGCCTACAACACGAGTAAAGGAGCCGTCATGACCTTCACAAAAGACCTAGCAGTTAAGCTCGCACCACACAATATCCAAGTCAACGCAATCGCTCCAGGATTCTTCCCAACAAAACTCTCAAAACCTGTCATCGACCACTTCAGCAAACAAATCATCGCCCGCACACCAGCAGGACGAATCGGCCACCCAAACGACCTAAAAGGCGCCATCCTATTCCTAGCATCCCCAGCCTCCAACTACATCAACGGCCACATCCTAACAATCGACGGAGGCACCTCAGCCCTAGCTTAATGGGAGAAGCTTAATGGGGGACGCTTAATGGGGGACAGTCCCCCATTAAGCCAACTCCCATCTAAAATGCGATTGAAAAGCAAAATTCGGGGACAGTCCCCCACACCCAGGAAACATTGCTACAAAAGGATTCTATTCAAGCTTTCAAAAGGAATAAGGCCTGTTTGGGGACAGTCCCCAAAAAAAGTCCCAATAATAGGAGTGAATAATATGTCTAGCAAACTTACAGATCAATTTTACAAAGAACTAAAAAAGCTTGCCCAAGGTGGTGAGGCGAGAATGAATGAATTCATTCAAAATCAGCTTAACAATGAGAGTTTAGTGAAGCTTGCGGCAGATCAATCAGCAGTTACCGGAGAGGTGCTAAGACAACTACAAAGGTATCAGGAAATCGTAACGACTGCTTTAAGAATCCCGACAAAGGATGATGTTGCAAACGTAGCTAAGCTAGTTTTACAGCTAGAAGAGAAAATGGACTTACTAGAGGATTATTTAAGACAGCTGCAAAATGCGCCAGCAGCGACACAAGCTGTATCAAACCGTGAGCAATCCTCTGTCTCCCAACGATTAAATAAAAGCAAAGATTCCGTAGCTAGTTTAAGCCAAAAACAAAGTGAAAAGTCATCATCATCACCGAGTACCACAACAGTCCCTCGAGAAAATATACTCGCATTTCTAAGAGAGCAAGTAGATGTAGGGGTGAATAGACAGCCACTAAACGATCAACAAGAAGCAGAAAATAACCAGACACAGGAAGCGCCTATCGAAGTTTTAAAGCGGAGATTGAAAAACATTGGCTAACAACGAATTAAACCAAGCACAGTATGAACTAGTAGAGCATGAATTGAAAAGGTGGCGAGGGTACAATCGGCAATGGAGCGAAAGGCTCCCTGAAATAGGGCAAACGCCAAAAGAAGCGATTTGGAAGAAAAACAAGGCGACACTTTGGTACTATCCATCTCCGAATAAACGATTTAGCGTACCACTCTATCTTATCTATTCACTAGTGAACCAGCCGAGTATTCTTGATTTGGGGCCTAACATGAGTATGATTGAGGCATTTGGTAAAGAAGGCTATGATGTATACTTAATAGATTTTGGCATCCCGGGCTATGAAGATAAGGATATGACTCTTGATGACTATTTTTCGCAATATATAGAGCCTGCTTCTGAACGTGTATTAGCTCATTCTAATGCTAAAGAAATCACTGTCATTGGCTTTTGTCTCGGGGGCACACTTGCGACAATGTTTGCCGCGATAACAAAAGTACCGATTAAAAATCTCGTTTTGCTTGCAACCCCGGTAGACTTTAGTCAAACTCCTGTTTTTGATGAGTGGGCAAAGGCGATTAAGGATGGAAGCTTCAATATGGAAGAAATAATCGATGCAATGGGACTCATTCCTGCTCAAGTTATCAAGGCGGGCATGCGTCTTATTACCTCGCCGCTTTATTTTAGCCCCCAGGCAACCCTGCTTCAAAAAAGTTATGATGACTCACACGTTGAGCGGTGGCGAAGAATCAATATGTGGGCAGAGGGGCACATCCCGCTTCCAGGTGCAACCTTAAAGCAATTACTAAACGACCTTGGAAAAGAAAACAAGCTAATACGAAACAAACAAATGATTAACAACAAAAGAGCATCACTAAAAAATATCAAAGCAAATCTTTTAACAGTAGCAACAGCATACGATAGACTCGTACCTGCAGAACAAATAAAACCAATTATGAACTATATCTCAAGCAAGGACAAAACCTACCTCGAAGTCCAAGGTGGCCACGCCTCCCTCGCCCTCACCGGCACAATACCTGACTATCTATCAAAATGGCTAGCAAAGAGATCGAATTAATACTGGGGACAGTCCCCCGCAACGTTTTGGGGACTGTCCCTCTCTCATTTTCAAAAATGAATTTTCAAAAGACAAAATCAAAAAACCACAATTATTGGGGACTGTCCCCAAAGAAGGGATTCACCTGCTAACGACGAATCTACTTATGAACGGGCATAGCCCTCATAAAAAATAAGGAAAGGTGAATAACTATGGCAAGACAAAACAGAATCTGGTTTCCTGGAGCAACGTATCACATTACAGCAAGAGGAAATCGTAAGAGTGAGCTATTTCATGATAGCCAGGACATTCGTAAGTACATGGAAATTTTAGGGGAAACAAAGGAAAAATACCCCTTTGATTTACACGCCTACTGTTTAATGAATAACCACATCCATCTCCAGCTAGAAACGAAAGACACCTCAACTAGTCAGATTATCAAAGTTCTCCATACAAGGTATGCGATTTATTTAAACAAACGATATTCGTTAGTAGGGCATGTTTTCCAAGGAAGATATGGGGCAAAGCTCATACTTGACGCAAATTACTTCCTTACTGTTAATCGCTACATTCATCGCAACCCTGTAGAAGCAAAGCTTGTCTCAAACCCCCAGGATTATCCATGGAGCAGCTATTCTACATATGTAACCCCAAACAAAAACCCGCTTGTCACAACAGAAAGAACACTCTCTTACTTTACAAATTCTAATATTCAATTTTTCAAGCAATATACCGAGGAATCCCCTGACGAAACATAATTTTAAGGCCGAGTAATTTTGGGGACAGTCCCCACCAAAGCACAAGAGACAGTCCCCAAAACCACCCACTACCAAATCCCTATTAAATCGAATACAATAAAAGAAAACGCTTACCTAAATACGAAGGATGGATTACTCAATGCGCTATTTACGACGTTTTCTCTATTTTTCTACGTTTCTTGTATTCATTTTTACTAGTATTCTAACCTTATACTATGGCAAAGAGACCTTTCACTTTGAAACGGGGACAGTCCCCACCCAAGCACAGGGGACTGTCCCCAACACCCACCACAACAACTATCAGCATCATTTCGTCCTCATTCCAGAGGAGCTTGATAATGATTATTGGCGGCTTGTTGAGCAAGGGGCGCGCGATGCTGCGAAGTTTCATAATGTGTATTTGGAGTATCTCGGTCCGAAGCAGGCAAATACAGATGAGCACCTCAAAACGATAGATATGGCAATAGCGGGCAGGGTAGATGGCATCATTACCCAGGGAATTGGCGAGGAGCAATTTAATCATCTTGTTACAAAGGCAAAGGAAAAATCAATTCCGATCGTCACAATTGATACAGACGCCCCTGAAAGTGAGCGCGCCGTTTATGTTGGAACCGATAATTACTACTCGGGATTCATCGCTGGCAAAGCAATCATAAACGATACAACAGGACGGCAGCATGTCGCAATCGTTACAGGGCGCCACGATGCCCCACATCAAAAGCTTCGGGTTCAAGGTTTCATGGATGCAATCGCAACGGAAAAAAGAATTTCGGTACTAACCGTCGAGGAATCAAATATTACTGAAATCGGTGCATCTGAAGCCGCTCATAAAATTCTCAAGCAATACCCGTCTGTAACAGCCTTTTACGGGACAAGTGCGCTAGACGGCATCGGAATTGCAAAGGTAGTCAGCAATCTTAAAGCAGAAGACAATATTTATATCATCGGCTTTGACATCCTGTCCGAAACACTTGAATACATTGAAAATGGACTCATTGAAGCAACCGTTGTCCAATTTCCCTACCAGATGGGATACGAGTCAGTGGAACGGCTTATCCAACTAAATGAAGGAAAGGAGCTACAGCCTTTACAGCACACAGACACAAAGATTGTCCATAAAGAAGACTTGCCGTTGGATCCTGCTACAATGAGTGGAGGACAGCAACCATGAACAGTATTCGCAACAAGCTATTATTATATTTTCTAGCATTTGTCGTCTTATTTAACGTTGTCTCCTACTCAATTTATTTCAGCAGTTCAAAATTTGTTAACGAGTATCGTACGAGCTTTGAACGATTTTTACTTTTTAACGAAATTACACAGCAATCAACAACAGTGTATGAAAAAATTAATGCCTACGTTGTTGAAAAGGATCCGCTTTACCTGGAAGAATACGAAAAGGTAAAAAAACACTTGCTGGCAAACAATCGTCGACTAACAGATGAGGCGATGACAGGGATTAACCAAGTAGAGCTTAAAAAGTACCAACGGATGATTGCAAGCCTTATTTCTGAAAGTGATATTACGATTGAAGCGGTGCGCTATAACAATTTGGACCAGTATACTGCACATACAATGGAGGTCCGTAGCATCTCATCCTATATTTTAGAATCGACGTTACAGCTGCTCAATTTGGAATTAGCTGAATATCAACTGTTTTATCAAGAAATGGAAGACCGGCAAAAGGCATTTAGGTGGTTCACAATTAGTCTTTTTAGCTCAACTCTGCTTTTTGCCTTATTTGCGGCGATTTGGTTTTCCCGTGGGCTAACAAGACCGATCCGTGACTTATCAAAGGCTGCAAAGGAAATGTCAGTAGGAAACTTCGACGTGCAGGTCGTTAAGATGAAAACGAACGACGAGGTCAAGGTTCTAAGCGAATCATTTTTGCAAATGCGTGAAGATATCAAACAATATATTAAAGAAATAAAGGAAAAGTCAGAGCTAGATAAGCTTTTGAAGGAACTTGAGCTAAAGCATTTGCAAAATCAAATCAATCCGCATTTTTTATTTAACACGCTAAACACAATATCAAGAATGGCGTATTTAGAGGAGGCAAACGTTACATCAAGGCTCATTCAATCGGTCTCGACCTTGCTACGTTCAAGTCTAGGAGATATAAATAAATCTGTTTCCCTTAGAGAGGAAACAAACGTCGTCCAAGAGTATTTTTACATTCAAAAAACAAGGTTTGCAGAACGAATTTCCTTTCAAACGAAAATTGATGAAGACTGCTTAGATGTAAAAATTCCCGCTCTTACCCTGCAACCGTTAGTCGAAAACTCCTTCATCCATGGAGTAGAAGGTCTTGAGGAGGGAGGGATGATAAGCCTCGCTATCTATCGGGATGGTGAAAACATCATCATCGAAGTAACCGATAACGGAAAGGGAATGGACGAACAAACAAAACAAAGGATCCTCTCACAGGACCCGATAAATCTAAACGAAGAACACCATGGGCACTCAACAGGCATCGGCCTGCGCAACGTCATAAAACGCCTAGAACTCGTCTACAAAACGAAAAACATCCTAGACATCATCTCACAACCAAACAAAGGCACCACCATCCGAATCACCCTACACCCTACGGGGGACAGTCCCCAAGTAGGCACAACGAATACAATTTCATAAACCAACATCACCATTTGGGGACAGTCCCCACAAACGCTCACCCCTTGCCACATGAGCGTTATAGGTCAAAAGGGTGATGGAATGGGGGACAGTCCCCAAAACATCAAAGGAGGTTCGCTAGCGATGAATGTGTTAATTGTTGATGATGAAATGATCGAGAGGAAGGCGATGCGGCGGTTTATTGAGGAGAGTTTTTCGCGGATTAAGGTTGTTGGAGAAGCGGCGAATGGACGGAAGGCGATTGAGGAGGCGAAGCGCCATACGCCTGATGTGATCATCATGGATATTCGCATGCCTGGAATTGACGGGCTTGAGGCGATAAGACGAATCCTTCTTGACCTGCCGCGGACAAAATTTATTATCCTCTCTGCGTATGATTCATTTGAATATGCGAAGGAGGCGATGAAGCATGGAGTAAAGGAGTATATCCTTAAACCGAGCAACAAGCAGGAAACGCTTGAAGCACTTATGCGCATAGAAAAAGAGCTCAACGAAGAAAAGCGGCTTGCTGAGCTGACGACAAAGCAGCAAATGGAGACGGTGAAGCTAGCAAATCAACAAATTATCACATCAATTATTCAAAACGAACTAACAATGGAAACAACATACTTATATAAAAAGCAATTTCCACAAGCAAATTTAGCGTTTTTCCAAGTTTATACGCCGTTTGGTCAGGTGGAAAATCTTTTACCAAATAAAGCGCCATTTCCTTACATACAAAAGGAGGTTGGTGACAAGCTTGTCGTTCTTTTCATTACAGACAAAAAGTCCGCCCATCACGTCAAGGCAGATGCGCTCAAATTCGCGCGCACAATGAGAGGACACCTTCCAAAAACGACAATCGGGATTGGCAATCCATACGCTGAGTTAAGCAAGCTATCGGTATCCTACCAGCAAGCATTGCTAGCCTCAACACAATTAGCAATGAACGCAAATGTATCGTACGGCTACCCGATAACGAAGGAAGCAAATGAAGATGAAACGAAGGCTAAGCTAGAAAAATCACTGATAAATGAAATTCGGGCAGGCAGGCTCGAACAAGCAAATGATTACTTTGAACTCTATTATGATCACTTAAAAAAGAAGGCAGAGGAGAAAAACCTCGACCAATTGCTTAAAGAAGGGGGCATCCGTCTCAAGCAGCAGCTAGAACAGCATGGACTATACATCGATGATCACAAGCTTTCAGACCCAACAGCAAAGGAAGACTTTCTAACCATCATCAAGCAATTTTGTGAAAAGGTCATCCTGCAAAAGGAAGAACACAATGCGGTCATAATGGCGAAAAAATACATCCAAATCCATTACAAAGAGTCATTTAGTCTAGAGGATGTTGCAGAATACGTCGGATTAACACCAACCTACTTCACAAAAATGTTTAAGGAGCATACAAAAAAGACCTTTATAGACTACGTAACAGAATACCGAATTGAAAAGGCGAAGGAGCTGCTCCTCAACACGAAGCTAAGCCTAAAGGAAATTTCCTATGAAATAGGCTATAAAGACCCGAATTATTTTAGCAGGGTATTTAAAAAATGGACAAATGTCTCACCAAAGCAATATCGCACGTTAGATATGACGACCACAAAATAATACAGAAATTAATAAAATAGTGCTGAAATCACTTGGTAAGATTTCTTTCATAACCCTATATAATCAAAGTTGTAAACGATTTCAATGAAACAAAAGGGGGATGTAAGATGAAAAAGAGTTTGATTTTAGCACTATTTTTTGTTTTTTCATTAATCGTATCAGCCTGTGGCTCAGATTCGAGCTCAGGTGAGAAAAAAGAAAGCAGCTCCAGTAACGATAAACAAGCAACATTAGACATATTCAGCTGGTGGACAGGTGCTGGTGAGGAAGACGGCTTAAAAGCACTATTAGCGTTATTCGAGGAAAAACACCCAGATGTTCCGATTGAAAATGCCGCTGTCGCTGGTGGAGCGGGAACAAATGCAAAAGCCGTACTAGCGAGTCGGATGCAAGGAGATGATCCGCCGGCAACATTCCAGGTTCATGGTGGAGCCGAGCTTAATGAAGGCTGGGTAGCAGCAGGGAAAATGGAATCGTTAAATGACTTTTACGAAGAAGAAAAGCTAATGGATAAATTTCCAGAGGACTTAATTGAAATGGTTAGCAAGGATGGCGAAATTTACTCAGTACCAGTCAATATCCACCGTGCTAACGTCCTATGGTACAACAAAAAAATATTCGACGAGAACGGCTTAAAAGCACCAACAACATTTGATGAGTTTTTTACAGTAGCAGATGCATTAAAAGCAAAGGGCATTACTCCACTTGCACTCGGTGATAAAGAGCCATGGGCTGCAACACATCTTTATGAAACTGTCCTTTTAGGGGTATTGGGTACAGATGAATATAAAAAGCTTTGGACAGGTGAATTATCGTTCGATGATCCAAAAGTAGTCGAAGCGGCAGAAATTTTCAAGAAAATGCTTAGCTATATGAACGAAGACCATGCATCACGCAATTGGCAGGATGCTTCACAATTAGTCGCAAACGGTGAAGCGGCTATGAATGTAATGGGTGACTGGGCAAAAGGGTATCTTGTCAATGATTTGCAGCTAAAGGTGAATGAAGACTTCGGCTATGTGCCAACACCTGGTACGGACGGCATGTTCCAAGTCATTACAGATACATTTGGGCTACCAAAAGGTGTTGAAAATCCAGAAGGTGTGAAAAAATTCTTAAGCGTTTTAGCATCTGTAGAAGGTCAGGATGCATTTAATCCATTAAAAGGCTCGATTCCAGCACGTGTTGATGCAGACATTATGAAATATGACCAATATGGAAAAGACACGATGCAAGACTTTAAATCAGGAAAGTTAGCACCAAGCTTAGCGCACGGATCGGCAGCATCAGAAGGCTTCCTAACGAAGGTAAACCAAAGCGTCAACATCTTCGTAACGCAAAAAGATGTGAAGCAATTTACAGATTCATTAGTAGCAGCTGCGGCAGAACTTAAATAAACACGAGGGGACGGGATTTCCCTTCCCCCTCTTAGGGGTAGGTCCCCTTACAAGAGGGGTCTTACCCTTAAAAGGAGGAGAACGAGATGGAAACAGCGAAACCAACAGATCTACAACAAAAGCCAGTTGCCGCCATACGGAAAAAGAAAAAAATCTCGAGTGACCATCTGATGGCCATCGGCTTTATTTTGCCATCATTTCTACTCATTTTAATCTTTGTATATGGGTTTATCGGATGGACCGGCTATGTGTCATTTAGCAATTGGAATTCACTCGTACCTGATTTCTCATTTGCAGGTTTGAAAAACTATATATACTTATTTCAAGACTTCCGTTTCCAGGCAGATTTACGGAATACGCTCTTTTTTACGATATTATTTATCGGGTTTGTCATTATCAGTGGGTTGCTTCTCGCGATTTTGCTTGATCAAAAAATTAAAGGGGAGCCATTTTTCCGGAACTTATTTCTTTTCCCAATGGCCTTATCATTTGTCGTGACAGGAGTTGTTTGGCAATGGCTGTTAAACCCTTCAACAGGGGTCAATCTATTTTTGAACAAACTCGGCCTTAACCCAAAATGGTATACAGATACGAATGTTTTAGCGGGCTTTAGCTGGGGAAAAATCGAATTTGGCATACCGGCGGCACTTATTGCTGTTGTCATTGCAGCCGTTTGGCAAATGACAGGGTTCTCCCTTGCGATGTATTTAGCAGGTCTTCGGGGAATTCCTGATGAAGTACGGGAAGCGGCACGGATGGACGGAGCTTCAGAAATCATGATTTATCGAAAAATTATTTTACCGTTATTACGTCCAATTACAGTGAGTGTCATCATTATTATGGCTCATATTTCGTTAAAAATCTTTGACCTTATTTATGCGATGACAGGTCCTGGGGCAAATTTCGTTACCGATGTCCCTGGGGTGTACATGTTTGAAACAACCTTCCGTGGCAACTATTATGCAAATGGAGCAGCGATTGCGATTATTATGCTTGTATCTGTTGCAATCTTCATCGTCCCTTACTTAATCAATAGTAGAAAGGCGGAGGCATAATATGGTTCTAAAGCGACTAAGCAGACCAATGATCTACTTTTTATTAATCGCAATGAGTCTTTTCTTCCTCATGCCAGTCTATGTCATGGTTGTGACAAGCTTAAAGCCGTATGATGAGGTGACGCTTGCAACAATGTGGCAGCTGCCAACAGCGATTGACTTAAGCGGCTATTCTGAGGCTTTTTCAAAATTAGCGCCAAATCTTTTAAACTCATTTTATTTAGTCATTCCAGCAACGATTTTATCTGCCTTGCTTGGAGCGATGAACGGCTATGTCTTATCAAAATGGAAATTTAAAGGTGCAAACACGCTTTTTACGATTATCCTATTCGGGATGTTTATCCCATATCAAAGCATCTTAATTCCGTTAATTCAATTTTTGCGGGAAATTGGACTATATAACACGATTCCAGGACTCGTATTTGTCCACGTCGTCTATGGCTTACCGATTACAACGTTAATGTTTCGAAACTTCTATGCGAATATTCCGGATGAAATGATTGAATCCGCACAAATTGATGGCGCAGGATTTCTCGGGATTTTCCGTCACATCATGATTCCATTATCGATTACTAGCTTCGTTGTTGTGGCAATCTGGCAATTTACAAACATATGGAATGAGTTTCTTTTCGCCGTCACGATTACTACATCTGACCAGCAGCCAATCATGGTCGCACTACAAAATCTATCAGGCAGTCAGATCGTCCATTGGAACGTCCAAATGGCAGGTGCTCTATTAGCAGCATTACCAACTCTACTAGTCTATATATTACTTGGGAAATACTTTGTAAGAGGATTGTTAGCAGGTTCGGTAAAAGGGTAAGGAGAGGGAGCCTCACTCACAAATGGGTGGGGTCTTTAATTCAATCTTAAGTTCCATAGGGAACTCAAAGTAAATATAGAGTAGTACCGATGTCTTATACGTCTCTTTTAAAATCTTCACAGCATAAATGGATTTTCCCCCAAGATACAACTAATTTGCTTTCCATTCATTCAAGATGATTCGTGACATCTGCAAATTTCAGTTACCATCGATTAAATCAACGAGCATTCTGAGCAAATGTGCGCATAATTTCCCTCACCTCTCGCAATTTCATATTATCATCAGCTACAAGTGCTTGTCATCTTCCGGAAAATGTAATTTCAGTTGGGAAAATTCTATTTTTCATAGAGAATATTGAAAATTTCTTTAGCAAATATATCTTTAAGGAAGCAAAAAATACAATAAATGGTTTTCTATTCCCATTTATCACCTATTCCCAATGATGTTAGCGGATTTCATGTTCGAAAGGCTAGCTCTTCGTGTAAGCTGGTAATTTGCTTGTTTCTATCTTGAACTTATGAAATTTGCCCTTTTTACTTAGCCTTTCAATTAAAAGCTAGTCATCAGATAAGGTTCCTACTATTTATACTTCTAACTTCACATATTGTAATTAAAAGATTAAAAGTCGACTGATTTTTCTTCTGAGAATTAAGAGTAAACATATAGTTTACCTAAATTGAAGGTTACCGATTAATATAAAAATATTTTGCTAATCTTCACACCCATATAAAATTCCGTTAAACTAGCAATAGGACTGTAGGAAAGCGGTGAAACTATGAGTATCAAACGGAATGATCCATGCTATTGTGGAAGTGGGAAAAAATATAAGACATGCTGTATGAAACATAATATTATCTCTCTTGATCAGATTCGTGATAGTGAATTGAATACATTGCAGCTAGAATTATTTGAGTATGCAACAGAACAACACGGGGAAATGCTCATACATATACTGGAAGATGTTCAAGAAGGAGAATACTTGTTAGAAGACGAGGAGGCCGCGTTCACGTTTTTTGTGACTTTATGGAGCATCTTTTCGGTTCAATATGATGAACAAACAATCATAAAAGAGTTTATTGCATTTAAAAAGCAAGAAAGCAAGCTCCGTCCATCTACATTAGCACAACTAGAAATGTGGAAGGAGATCACACCGTCATTTAATCTAGTTAAACAAGTAATTGATCCATCTCTAATAGAAGTTGAAGACATTTTAACGGGAAGTACGAAACGAGTGAAATTATTCGAAGAGGACGATGTAGTGCAAGAAGGAGTATTGCTTTTGGGCTTCCTTTTACCATACGGGAACTATGACGTATACTTTTCAACGTTCCTTGATTTTGAAATAACAGATGTGACTAGAATTATCGAATTGGTAAGAGCGAGTTATGAAGAAGGTGATTTTCCGAGTGCGGAAAGTTTTATGAGAGGGAACTTTCCACACATCTTTTTAGGATTAATCAATGGGCAAATTGGAGACGGGCCAGATATCGACCAATTGCATTGGGAAAAGGAAATTTACCAAGAAGTAGCACAGCTTTATAAAGAATTTATCGAGGAAGAAGAACTGCCGAGCCCATTCTATGAGCTAGGTGTTATGTTATGGGGAATTTTCTGTATGAAGGAAAGTCCAATCATTCGAAAGCGGGAAAACTTTGCAGCTGCACTCGTCTACTTTATTGATAAAAAGGTTCCATTCCTTGACTTCTATACAAAAGCTGAAATAGCTCGTCATTTTAACATTAGCGAAGGATCTGTAGCCAATGCCTATCGAAAGCTTGAAAAAGGATTGGAGACAGAAATCGCCAACATTATCGAATCATTAATTCATGAAGGATTTTCTGGTTATGACGAAGATGGTGGCCGAAATTAATATAGACGTTAAAGATTTACTTCTAGATAAAAATAAATCAAAATAGAAAAATTGGGGACAGTCCCCCATCGCTTTAAAGCATTGGGGGACTGTCCCCACCCAAATACAAGGAGGAAGCATTATGTACACAATTGGCATTGATTTAGGTGGGACAAACCTGCGCATCGCTCTTTTTAATGAACAGGGAGAGATAGTAGAGGAGTATAGCCGCGCGACAGAAGCGGAAAAGGGACCGGAATTTACAGTGAACAATATGCAGGAGGTTATTAATCGATTAAAGCAGCAGTATGAGATTAAAGCAGTAGGCATTGGCTCACCAGGCCCATTAGATCCGTATGAGGGTGTGATCATTGAGCCGCCAAACCTCACTGGCTGGGTGAATGTGCCATTAGTGAAAATGCTAGAAGAAAAGACTGGAATCCCAGTTAAGCTAGAAAATGATGCAAATGCAGCAGCACTTGCCGAAGCGACTCTTGGTGCAGGCAAAGGGGCAAAAAGTGTTTTCTATGTAACCGTTAGCACAGGCGTTGGTGGCGGATATGTCAACAATGGTGAGCTTATTTCAGGTGCCCAAGGTAACTGTGGGGAGATTGGCAACATGATCGTTAATCCAAGCCCAGATGCCTACCAAGGACCTGGCTTAAATAAAGGTGCACTTGAAGGACTTGCGAGTGGAACAGCGATTGGACGCATTGGCAAAGAACGCCTCGGGATTACAAACGGTGCCCAAGGAGTATTCGAGCTAGCTTCACAAGGTGACAAAGCGGCGCAGGACATTCTAGATGAAGCGATCAACTATCTTGCCATCGGACTTGCGAACATCGTCCATACAGTCAACCCTGAAGTAATTGTCATCGGCGGCGGTGTCATGAAATCAAAAGACTTAATTCTTCAGCCTTTAATAGAAAAAACAAGAAATTTCCTTTACCCAAGTCTAAGAGATTCCCTCATAATTAAACCAGCATTACTCGATCAAAAAGCTGGCTTAATTGGAGCAGGACTCTTACCAAAATAAACACGCAACAAAAAGGTGTCTCATGCTGGGGTCAGTCCCCCAGAAAAGACACCTTTTTTATGTTTAGACCAAGCTTCCTAGCTGCTAACAAAGTCTTCCGTCATATAAAAAACAACTTCTAACCCCATGTCCTAAACCGACCTTGGCGCTGTCTCGTTTCATAGTACTCTTGAACCAAAACAGAACATATATTCGCATTTACTCTAGTTTTACATTGGTAAAAATGCTAAAATGATGGAAACAACTACATAGGCGAATAATGCGGTTAATCACTTCCTGGGAGGACGGGAGGTGGATAATATAACAACATACGAAGCAATCTCTATTGTATTTAATTCAAACTTAGTTTTGATTGGTGCACTGACAATTGTGATCATGTTGAATCAAAATAAAAAGAAGTAAACTCCCCAACCGCACCCATGGCAATGGAAGTTACTTCTTTTTCGGGTTAGCCGCAATATGAAACAGCTAAGTAGTTGTCTTAATCAGGTGCCCTAACACCTGATTTTTTTATATATAAATAAATTATAATCAATAACTCCCCATATATCAATTTGATAAAAGCGAATAATTGGGGACAGTCCCCCAGCGCTTTAACGCGGCGGGGGACTGTCCCCCAAATACCACAAAAATTCTACAAGTTTTGTAACATTTCCCAAATTGTTACGTCATATAGTTGGGCAACCTTTACCAATGAATCCCTACCAAGCCAAAAAAACCATCAAATTTTTTTATTGTTAAAAAATAATTTTGTAAATGGAATTATATTGTAATTGTGAGGAAGATAGGATAAAGTATTCATGTTAACTTGCGGAATAGGGAAATTTATACATGTAAGGGAACTTCTGTTGAATCATTTTTTCTTGAAAAGGATAAGGGGAAAGTCAAAAAATTAGTATAGAGATAAAGAGAAGCATTTCATTTACATAGGGGGAAAGGACTTGAATAAAGCAGTTAATGGAATATTAACGAAAGTGATCGTTAGTATTTTCCTAGTTATTATTTTACTGATTATCGGCCTTAATATCATGGCGAGCAGAGGGTTTCATTCATTAGAAATCGTGACCCCGGAGCACTTCAATAGCTTGTCGTTATTAGTGGCTATCGTCGTTATTGCACTTTTGATATTGTTTCGAAAACAAGTATTGGTGTTTTTCCAAAAAATATCTAACTACTATGTTGTAGCTGCCCTGCTAATCATTAGTGTATTGCTACAGCTGTTAGTCGTATGGAAATTAAATGTGACCCCATCGTGGGACTTTGGGACAATTGTTCGAAATGCAAAAATATTAGTTGATGGCAATCCGTTAGAAAATTACTTTGTCATCTATCCGAACAATATTTTATTAGTTTGCATCCTAGCGTTTATCGGCAAACTAGCAACACCGGATCTTTTAACATTCCAGCTAGTGAATATTTTAATCATTACATCCTCGCAATTTTTAATCTTCCGTATAGCAACGAAAATTGCTGGAAGACATATAGGGGTAATGAGTTTATTATTTAGTGCTTTCTTTTTTCCGTTTATTTTTTTCGCACCGGTTGTTTATACAGATACAGTTTCACTTATTTTTCTTCTCTTCCCATTAAACATGTTAATTAATAAGGAAGGAAAATTAAATGCTACTGTCATTAGAATAGTGATTGCCTCGATTATTTTCTCTTTAGGAATGATTCTAAAAGGCTCCTTAATTATTTTTGTTATCGCCTTTAGCATCATATTGTTCATGTTCCTACAGAGATGGAAAAAGCTCTATTTTATTCTTCCTTTTATCATATTGGTCATTGTGAAGCTTGCCTTTAACTTTGCGATTTATGAAAGTGGCATTATTGACAAAAAACAGGTGGATCGCTATAGCTTTCCTGTAACCCATTGGATATTTATGGCGCAAAATGAGCAACGGTTTGGGAAATATGCAACAGAGGATTTTCGTTATACACATACTTTATTAGAAACATATTCGAGGGAAAGGGTTACGCAAATCCATCTCAAACAATTAAAAAAACGGATAACAGAAAAAGGGATTGAGGGGAATATCAAGTTTAATCTTGAGAAGCTCACACATACGTGGACAGACCCAACCTACTATTCCTTAAATAAAATTAAAAGGCAGCCGATTCATCCAGAGAATTTTAGTCGTCTAATTGATTATAAATCTGGAAAGCTTCTCCAAGGCTTCGGGCGAGTCCAGCATATTATCCTCATTTTCGGATTGCTATTATCTGTACTGCTAGCAAGAAAAAATGAATTTGTTATGTTTGCGATGCTTTCGATTATTGGCTTTTTCTTCTTCCTGCTCATTTGGGAAACGAGATCACGATATTTAGTCAGTCTCACACCGCTAATGATTATTTTGAGCTGTTTAGGCTATGCCTGGGGAGATCGAATTAGGCTGTGGGGGAAGAAGGAGTAAAGAAAGAACACACGAGTATAGGAGATCAAGTCATGAGACGGATAATGAAGTTTGGGACTGTAGGAATAGTTAATACGCTAATCACATTTATCAGCTATACAATTCTATTGAGTGTAGGGCTTCATTATATTGCAGCGAACGTCATTGCATATAGCCTAGGTGTGTTAAATAGCTACTATTGGAATAAAAATTGGGTTTTCCAGGCAGATAACGGGCAAAAGGGGCTTTTTCTTAAATTTATTATCGTCAACCTGATTACCCTCTGCCTAAACACATACAGTCTTTACTTATTGGTAGATTACTTAAAGCTACATCCAGTTTTTAGCCAGGTAATCGCAATTTGCGTTGGAATGATTGTGAATTATGTATTGAATCAAAAATGGACATTTAATATAAAGGATACTGGAGGAAATTAAATGAAGGAACTTATTTCCGTTGTAGTACCAATGTATTTTGAAGAGGAAGTTGCAGATGAGTGCTACAAACGATTGAAGGATGTTATGGTACAAAATGATATTAACTACGAGTTTATTTTTGTGAACGATGGTAGTACTGACCGGACAATGGATATATTAAGAAGAATTTCCAAGGAGGATTACCGAGCGAAAATCGTTAATTTCTCGAGAAACTTTGGTCACCAAACAGCAGTAACAGCAGGAATTGATTACGCAACAGGTGATGCCATTGTGATCATTGATGCGGATTTACAGGATCCGCCAGAGCTCATTCCTAAATTAATTGCTAAGTGGAAGGAAGGCTATGAAGTCGTTTATGCGAAGCGGAAAAAAAGAGCGGGAGAATCATGGTTTAAGCTCGTAACCGCAAAGTATTTTTATCGCTTTATCAATTATATGTCTGATATCGACATCCCAAAGGATACAGGAGATTTTCGCCTTGTCGATCGCAAGGTAGCCGAAGTATTTAAGCAAATGACAGAACGAAACCGGTTCGTCCGCGGTATGTTTTCATGGGTCGGCTTTAAGCAAACATATATTGAATATGAACGTGATGAACGATTTGCCGGAGAAACCAAATATCCGTTGAAAAAAATGATTAAGTTTGCCTCTGATGGCATTATTGCCTTTTCAACAAAGCCGTTAAAGATTGTTATAACACTTGGATCATTAGCGATTCTCGTCTCATTATTCGTATGCTTATATGCGATTTTAACAAAGCTTTTCGGTCATCAAGTGGAAGCAGGCTGGACATCGATCATGGTTGCGATCACGTTTTTTAGCGGTGTCCAATTACTTAGTCTTGGAATTGTCGGACAGTATATCGCCCGCATCTATGATGAAAGCAAAAACCGACCAATGTACATTGTAAGAGATACAGTCAATATTGAAAAAGAAAAGCTAGAATACTATGCAAGTGTTGAAGAAAAAGAAGTCGTAAAAACATCATAAAAAAATGCCCTGTTGTTGATACTAAGTATCTAAACAATAGGGCATTTTTAATTAATCGTGCTGCTCATCTTGGTTGTTGATTTCCTCCTGCAGCATTCGCTTACTGCGGTCAGTCAGGGGGCATCCCTATGTTACGCTTCTACCGCAGGAGTCTCAACAAAAGTCCTAAGAAAAGCATTAACATAACCTATTTAATAAAGACTTGACAAAGTAGTACCTGGATAATAAAACTCAAGAATCCGGTCATATGTGATGCCAAGGCTTGCTTGTTTTTGTGCACCGTACTGGCTCATCCCAACACCATGACCAAAGCCTGTCCCACTTAAATGGATCGATGTTACAACACCTAATGAATCCTTTAATTGCGTCACCTTTGAATCAGAAACAGCAACCTGTCCCCCGAGGACATGAATCTCATTTACCTTACCCTTGTAGCTAGCCAAAAAGCTCTCAAGCGAAGAACTAATGCCATTGCCTACAAGAATGACTGGCGCCTTTTTCGCGGCAGCTAGTGAGGAGCTTGTTAACGCATCAGGAAAATCACTGCCTGTTGAGTAAAGAACCTCTGACCCATTAAAGGACGTGCTAAAGGCTGTTAGGATTTTCGCTAACGTTTGATAACGATCAGCACCAGATAATCGAGAAATCGTCGCATTAATTTGCTGAAGCTTCTCCACCACATTAGTAGAAACAGCATTCTCACCACCTAAAACATAGCTAGGCTTACTAGAATGTGTCTCAATGAATGCTTGGCTATCAGCTGGCAAGGAAGCTTGGCTTGTTAAAACGATCGCATATTGATTAATCGCTGCCACAGAAGAGCCTGCAAGAGCGTCTGCAAAGCTTTGTCCAGAAGCAACAAACAACCCGTTAACATTTAGTAATCGTTTATTAATTTCAGCATTTGTTTGGTAGCGATTCGCCCCACTAATACGTGTGACAGCTTCATCATTCACCGCACTAATTTGTTTGAGTTGGTCTACCACCTCATCAGAAACAGCGGTTTTCCCGCCGAGAACAACAACATCAGTAGCGTTTAATCGCTTGATTTCGTCGATGACATCACTACTCAGGCCTTCTTGCTTTGTAAGCAGGATAGGCGCATTTCCATATTGGTACGCAAGCGGTCCTGCTGATAATGCATCCGCATATTCGTAACCTGTTGCAATAAACACCGTTTTAAACGAATGGTCTGCAGGGAATCCATTCGGATACAATTGCTTTGAAATCTCCACTGACGTTGCGATACGCTCAGCACCATTTATCCGGGCAATCTCAGTAGACGTTGGTGCTTCAATTGTATCGACAAGCGAGCTTTTCATATTCACTGTGCCAAGCATTGAACGAAGCTGATTACTCGTCAACGTTGCTGGCTGATACGTTTTCACTAAAAGATTCCCTTCTGCATCCTTAACGAAATAAGAACCAGACTTTTCAACATAACGAATTTTCACAGTTCCGCTTTTCATTCGATTTCCTGGTGTACGTTCAGGATGAATGGTGAATTGATCAATAGAAAGGATTTTCAGATCAGAAGCTGCAGGTAGCTTAAGCTGACTCTTTAACCATAGCTTCATATTGTATCGAGCAATCGTATTCGTCTCCTGAACAGAATTCCACCATGCTTCAGGCTTTTTCAAATCTAAGCCATCTAATGATATTTGTGTTGCTTGCAAGCGGATATCCCATCTATGCTTAGGATCATATGGATCCGCCTTCGCAGGTAAATAGGATAAGGCAGAATAACCCCAAGCACCATCATTTGATTCGATATATCCGCCGTTACTAGATGTAAACACCGTATCAGCATAAGCACTACCAATTTTAAGAATCTTACCCTTTGTTGCGTCAACAACATCAGAAATTTTCTGCTGATAACTCGTTAATTCAATCCCACCATACACCTGATTGCTCTGTGTATCGTTTACTTTATAGCTATGCTTTGCAACATACGTTCTCGCTGCAACAGACTGTGCCTTAAGTGCCTCAATCCCCCAGCTTGCAGGCATTTCCCGGGGAACAACACCTTTAATATAGTCTTCTAACGGTAGCTTATTGATAGGACGGACATATAGCCCAGACTCAATTTTAAACTCAAACGAACCACGGTATCGTCTCGTTTCCTCGTCACCAGTAATTTGCACATAGCTATTGGCATAATTCACAGGTGTTAAACTTAAATTCCCTTCAACGAAACTTTTTCTACTATTATTTACATAAAAAGCAAGTCGATTATTCTCAACCTTTAACGTAAAGCTTGTAACACCATCTAGTAAATGATCATTATTCAAATTACTAGTTTTATATTCACCAACTACATTTACTTGTAGGGAAGTTTTATTTCTAATATAATTTTTCAATTCAACTGTTACAGTAGGCTCACTCACAGCCTTGGCAATTGTCGAAAATTGAATAAATGGAAGAATCATTACAATTACAAGAGAAAGCTTAAGTAGTCTCTTCATCAAGTACCCCCGTTTTCTAGACTTAACAAATCTAGTTATATCAAAAACAGAAATGGATTGATATAGTAAAATAATGTAAGATTTAGAGAGGGAATCTTAGGTGGTATAACTAGATTGAAATAGTCTTTGCATCGTTAGACATTTCTTTACTTTCGCCAACATGAAAATGATTATTAAAGCCACTATTTGACAGTAATAGTGAGATCCATAATAATTAAAAGACCAAGGAAAAGAAAAGGACATACAATAACGTGTGATCTTCAAATAAATAATGAGGTATTTAGTATGAATTCATTTGATAAGCTACCAAGAACAATAAAAAAGACAGTACGATATATAAATCAGGATGTTAACTCGCTTGAAAAACTAGAAAGAATTGAGAAAATAATGGACCGTTATATTAATAAGAAAAGGGAAGAGTTAAAGAAGGAGAAGTAAGTAATTTAAAACTTCTTCTTTTTTATGGAAAAATCAAGTGAAAATCTAATGGAGAAAAGATGAAATGATATACTCTCTAAATTAACGTAAAAGTTATTCTTCCAAAATGCCTCTAAAAATTAATTTACCCTAGATACAATCGCCACCTTTTTATAAAATATTTCTTTTGCCGTTTAATATATCTTAGTAGTGTAAAAGTCGTGGGTTTAAAACCACATATTATATAGTAAGAACTGATTAATAAAAATGAAATTAAACGGAAAATAAAATGGTAAATGGAAAATATATGTTCTAGACAATTATGACATTCGTAACTAAATTTAAGAGAGTAAGAACAGTTTATATGTCGAAATAAAACGAAATATTTCCACCTTAAAACCTATAGTTGACAATAATAGGATGGATTTTTACAAAAATCTTAAAAATAATCACCCAAAAGAACTATAAAATGTGTATAATATAACCGATATAATACATGTTTATGACGTTTGTATAAAATTATCGACAAAATAATTTGCAAAAATAGATAAAAGGGTGAGGGGGGACTTTTTTTGGCTAATTGGGTTACGCCAGAAGAAATGGCGCGAAAGAAGGAAATGAAGAGAAAAATATTAACATTTTCACTTCCGTTAATTGCAATCATTCTAGGTGCACTTGTAACAGTAGCAGCAAATGGATTATAAAAAGGAGACTGATTCTATAATTATTAATTGTGGAATCAGTCTTTCTGTTTGAGGGAAAATTGTATAATGTTCTTTATAGTTGGTACAAATTACCCAAAAATAAATGTAAGTTCTTTTATAGAAACATGCTAAAATGATTTCAGTAGGAAAAAGAAGTTGAATTATCACCAAATTTGTAAGAAAATGTTCTTTGTGTCATGGTAGTATTTTTTTATAAGTTTAATAGTTAAGTTTATTTTAAATAGATTAAAAATTTTGGAGGTTATCATGGAAGAAACAATAAGTCTGAAGGATCTGTTTCTAACATTAAAGAAACGTCTTTCACTCATCATAATTATCGCTGCAATTGCGACAGCAACTAGTGGAATTGTTAGTTATTTTCTATTAACACCTATATATCAATCTTCGACGCAAATTCTTGTCAATCAGGCTAAAAGTGAACAGCAAACATATACAAATAGTGATGTCCAAGCAAACGTCCAATTAGTCAACACGTATAATGTTATTATAAAAAGTCCTGCAATTTTAGATAAAGTTATTGAAAAAGAAAAACTTGATATAACAGTTGGAGAATTGAATGAATTAGTAACGGTTTCTAGTGAACAAAATTCACAAGTAGTTAATATTGCCGTTCAAAATGAAGATCCACAACGGGCAGCTAATATTGCAAACTCAATTGCATCAACATTCAAACAAGAAATTACAACGATAATGAACGTTGACAATGTAAGTATTTTGACACAGGCAGAACTTGGAGAGAAGCAATCACCAATAAAACCAAAGCCAGTAATGAATATGGCAATTGCATTAGTTGTTGGATTAATGGCTGGGGTTGGCCTCGTATTTTTGCTTGAATATCTAGATAATACACTTAAATCTGAGCAGGATATTGAAAATCAATTAGGACTTCCTGTATTAGGTGCAATTACAACTATTAATTTAGAAGAAGAAGCAAAAGCGGGTTCAAACATGTCAACTACGGTAGGAACGCGAGGTGAGTCATTTGGCTCGTAAGGATCGAAAACAAATTTTTAATTTACAAAATAGAAGTTTAATATCAATGACAAATCCAAAATCTCCGATAGCAGAGCAATTTCGTACTATTCGGACAAATATTCAATTTTCAAGTATTGATGAGGAACTACAAACAATAATTGTAACATCATCTGGTCCCGGAGAAGGAAAATCAACAACAACAGCAAATTTAGCAGTTGTCTTTGCTCAACAAGGGAAGCGTGTATTATTAATTGATGCCGATTTACGTAAACCAACTGTGCATTACACATTTCGTACAGAGAATCATGTAGGTCTTTCAAATGTGTTAACTAGACAGTCAACTTTAGAAGAAGCGGTAAGTCTTACCTCTCAAGATAAGCTATGGGTATTATCTAGTGGTCCAATACCACCGAATCCATCGGAAATACTTGGCTCCAAAGGAATGCATACTTTAATAGAGCAGGCAAAAAATGATTATGATGTTATTGTAATTGATACTCCACCAGTACTTGCAGTGACGGATGCACAAGTATTAGCCAATCAGGCAGATGGAGTCGTATTGGTTGTAAGTAGTGGAAAGACAGAAAGAGAATCTGCTAAAAAGGCAAAGGAACTTCTAGATAGTGCAAAAGCAAAGATATTAGGTGTTGTTTTAAATAATAAAAAGGCAGAGGAAACACATTATTATTATTATTACGGGGGAAAATAGGTCGTTTTTCGGCATAATTACCCCTCTTTCTTTAGGTGTTTTAAATCTTTAAATTATCATTTGTAATATAAAAATAAATATAGTCAGATTTGAAAAACTAGTAAAACCAATGGAGGTGCCGAGTTTGATCGATATTCATAGCCATATTTTGCCTGGAATTGATGACGGCGCCCAGACTGTTGAAGATTCAATAAAAATGGCAAAATTAGCAGTTGAAGAAGGAATAACAAAAATTGTTGCTACCCCTCATCATCAGAATGGTAAGTATACAAACCCAAAAGCAGATATCATAAAACGAGTTTCAGAGCTTAATCAAATACTACAAAAAGAGAATATTCCTTTAGAGGTGTTACCAGGTCAAGAGACTCGAATTTATGGTGAGTTAATAGAGGACATTGATAAAGGGGATATTCTACCTCTTAATCACACAAACTATTTATTTATTGAACTACCATCAGGAAATATTCCAAGATATACAGAACAACTTTTGTTTGATATTCAGTTAAAAGGATTCACACCGATTATTGTCCATCCGGAAAGAAATGCAGGTGTGATGGAAAATCCAGATAAACTTCTTAATCTAGTAAAGAAGGGCTCGCTTACCCAGGTAACTGCTGGAAGTATTACAGGGCGTTTCGGAAAGAAAATTCAGAAACTTTCAATGCAGTTGATTGAATCGAATATGACCCATTTTATTTCGTCTGATGCCCATAATATTTCAACAAGAGGCTTTCATATAAAGGAATCGATTTCTGAGATTAGAAAAGAGTTTGGTGAACAGGCTATTTATTACTTTCATGAGAATTCGGAACTTCTAATAAAAGGACAAATCATTTATAAGCAGGAGCCTAGTGCAATTAAAAGGAAGAAATTTTTAGGGATTTTTTAAGTTAGCTATTTTTGTTAAAAAATACTTAACCTTTGATTGGTTATTAAAAAAATGTTGTTCGTTATAGCTATCAAAATGTACGCTCTAAGAAAGAAAATTATGTATTTTGCTGATTTAAAGAAAATAATCATTAGACATATTTAAATGTCTAATGAAAGAACATACTTGCTGTATTTTTTCATTAGACATTTAGTTAATTTTTATTGTAAAGAAGGGATCAAATATGAGTTATTCTAAAAGAGTGACCCTGCTAGTTGGGTTAGACTCATTAATTGTATTATTTTCGGTTTATATAGGTTATTTCATTTTAAATCCGCATATTCACATTTATAATCTTCAAATGATCGTGATTATTTCATTAAGCTTGCTTATCAGCCATCACCTTTTTGCATTTATTTATCGTTTATATAATAAGGCCTGGGAATATGCTAGTGTAGGAGAGTTAGTAACAATTGTAAAAGTAGTAACATTTTCTATAGCGACAACAGCAGTAGTGCAATTAGTGACAAATGGGCATATTTATGTGAGAGTGTTATTCATAACTTGGTTACTTCACATGTGTCTAATTGGTGGAACTCGTTTCTCTTATAGGATGGTAAGGGACCGAATTATAAAATCGAAGATTAATAAGAAAAATGCACTTATCATTGGAGCAGGTTCTGCCGGTACAATGCTTGTCCGCCAATTATTAAAGAATAATGAAAGTGAATTACAGCCAGTTGCATTTGTTGATGACGACCCTAACAAACAGAAGCTCCAAATCTATGGCGTAACTGTACAAGGGAAAACAGAAGATATTCCTGAAATTGTACTAAAACATGAAATTGACCATATCATTATTGCAATCCCATCATTAAGTAAACAAGAAATACAAAAAATTTATCAAGAGTGTAGCAAAACTGATGCAAAAACAAAAATTATGCCAATGATTGAGGATATTGTGACAGGTAAAGTTTCTGTAAATCAATTTCGTGATGTGCAAGTGGAGGATTTACTCGGACGAGATCCAGTAGAACTTGATATCAAGAGTATCTCAAAGAAAATCACTGGAAAAACGATACTTGTTACGGGTGCAGGTGGATCAATAGGTTCAGAAATATGCAGGCAGGTTTGTAAATTTACTCCGAAAAAAATCTTACTATTAGGTCACGGTGAAAATTCAATATATACTATTGATATGGAACTAAGAAATAAATATAAAAATGATATAGAAATTATTCCAGTTATTGCTGACGTGCAAGATCGTGTACGTATTTTTGAGGTTGTAGAGGAACATAAACCAGATGTTGTGTATCATGCTGCTGCACATAAGCATGTACCGATGATGGAATATAATCCGAAAGAAGCAGTAAAAAATAATGTTATAGGAACAAAGAATGTAGCGGAGGCTGCAGATACATTTGGTGTAACAACTTTTGTTCTTGTTTCAACAGATAAAGCTGTTAATCCAACGAATGTGATGGGTTCAACAAAACGTATTGCTGAAATGATAATCCAAGAGTTGAATAAACATAGTCAAACAAAATTTGTTGCAGTTAGATTTGGAAATGTATTAGGTAGTCGTGGAAGTGTAATTCCTCTATTCAAGAGACAGATTCAAGAGGGCGGCCCAGTAACGGTAACACATCCTGATATGACAAGATATTTTATGACTATTCCTGAAGCATCAAGACTTGTTATGCAAGCAGGGGCTCTCGCTCGTGGTGGGGAGATATTTGTTTTAGATATGGGTGAGCCGGTTAAGATTGTTGATTTAGCGGAAAATCTTATTAAATTATCTGGTTATACTGTAGAAGAAATTGGGATTAAGTTTGCTGGAATTCGTCCTGGTGAGAAAATGTACGAGGAATTACTCGGAGAAAATGAAATCCATAATGAAGCTGTGTTTCCTAAAATTTTTATTGGGAAGTCAGTTGAAGTTGATTATGATAGGGTAGTAACGTTAATAGATAACCATGAACAATATAATACAGAGTATATTAAAGACTACGTGTTAAGTTTAGCAAATAATAAGATAGATACATTATTAGAAAGTGTGAAATAACTGTTGAGGTGAAGAACATGCAAAAGGTTAGAAAAGCGATTATTCCAGCTGCAGGATTAGGAACAAGATTTTTGCCAGCAACAAAGGCACAGCCAAAAGAGATGTTACCAATTGTGGATAAGCCTACAATCCAATATATTATTGAAGAGGCTGTTCAGTCTGGCATTGAAGATATTATTATTGTTAGTGGTCGAGGCAAGCGTGCAATTGAGGACCACTTTGATAAATCATATGAATTAGAGGAGACTCTAGCAAAAAAGGAAAAGTTTGACCAACTTGAGGAAATTCAAGAAATCTCTAAACTAGCGAATATTCATTATATCCGTCAAAAAGAACCTTTAGGTTTAGGTCATGCGATCTCATGTGCAAGTCGTTTTATTGGCAATGAACCTTTTGCCGTATTGCTTGGAGATGATATTGTACACTCACCAGAAAATCCTTGTTTAAAACAGTTAATTGATGTATATGAGCGTTACAATTCATCTGTAATTGGTGTACAACAAGTGCCTAGAGAAGATGTATCTAAGTATGGAGTAATTTCAATTAAACATGGTGAAAATAATCGTGTCTTCCATGTTGATAACTTAGTAGAAAAACCAAAGCAAGAGGATGCACCTTCTAATTATGCAATTTTAGGGCGCTATATTTTGCGACCTGAGATATTTGAGATTTTAGAAAATCAAGCTCCGGGTGCTGGTGGTGAAATACAATTAACAGATGCTATTAAGCAATTGAATGACAGGCAAATGGTCGTTGCATATGAGTTTGAAGGTAAAAGATATGATGTTGGTGATAAATTTGGATTTATACAGGCTACTGTTGAGTTTGCATTAAGAAGAGATGATTTGAAGAATGAGATTTTAGGATATTTAAAAAGAGTTTTGGAAAATGAGGAAGTAATTAAGCAATAATGCTTAATTCTTCCTCTTTCTAGAAATGACTGATTTAAAAGGATTAGATTTTAATATATCAATTAGTATTTAAATATTGGGGTATATTTTAGTGATTTAGTAGTTGGTTGGATAAGTGCTATTTTCTAGCCAATTAAGTCCTAAATTACTAAATACCATTATATTTTGGGAAGGAAGTCTTGACGATGGAATCTACAATTGTAAGAGATAGGATATTCTTATCTTCACCTCATATGAGTGATGAAGGTTATGAAATGCAATATATTAAAGAAGCTTTTGATACAAACTGGATTGCCCCTTTAGGAGAAAATGTTAATGGATTTGAAAAGGAACTTGCAGCTAATGTTGGTTCTAAAGCTGCCGCTGCACTTTCTTCTGGTACAGCAGCTATTCATTTAGCACTTAAAGCTGCAGGTGTTGGAGAAGGGGATGTAGTATTTTGTCCGACGCTCACCTTTTCTGCTACAGCAAATCCAATTATTTATCAAAATGCCACTCCTGTTTTTATTGACAGTGATTATGAAACATGGAATTTGTGTCCAAATGCATTAGAAGATGCATTTGAAAAATATCCACAAGTCAAGGCAGTAATTGTCGTCCACCTTTATGGTTTGTCAGCTGACATGGATAAGATAATGCAAATATGTAAGAAGCATAATGTAACAGTTATTGAAGATGCGGCAGAGTCTTTAGGAACTTATTATAAGGGAAAGCATACTGGAACTTTTGGTGATTATGGTATTTTTTCTTTTAATGGAAACAAGATTATTACAACTTCTGGTGGTGGAATGCTTATTTCTGATAATGAAGAGAGAATTGAAAAAGTCCGCTTTTGGGCAACTCAATCAAGGGATCAAGCAAGACATTATCAGCATAGCGAATTAGGATTTAATTATCGAATGAGTAATATTGTTGCAGGAATTGGTAGAGGTCAGCTTAAAGTCTTAAAACAGAGAGTTGAAAAGAAAAGATATATTTATAATTTTTATAAGAGAGAACTTGGTAACTTAGATGGCATTGAGTTTATGCCAAGTAATGACTGGAATGAGCCAAACTATTGGTTAAGCTCAATTATTTTAACGGGAAAGATAAGACCTATTGATATAATGGACGCTCTTGAGAAAGAGAATATTGAATCAAGACCAGTATGGAAACCAATGCATATGCAACCGTTCTTTGAAAAATATGATTTTGTTGGTACAGATGTATCTGAACAATTGTTTAAGAATGGTGTATGTTTACCATCAGATACTAAGATGTCAGATTGTGATTTAGAAAGAGTTGTAAAGACTATTAAAGGATTGTGGTAAAAGTAATGAAAGGATTTAAAGGTGGAATTTATAAAAGCTATATAAAAAGACCAATGGATTTTATCTTATCTTTAATTGCTATTATTTTACTTAGTCCAGTATTTGTAATAGTTGCAATCCTTGTAAGAATAAAGCTTGGTAGTCCAGTGTTATTCAAACAGAGAAGACCTGGGCTTAATGAAAAAATATTTATGATGTATAAATTTAGGACGATGACAGATGAAAGAGATGAAACAGGAGAATTGCTCCCAGATGAAGTAAGGTTAACGAAGTTTGGGAAATTTTTACGTTCTACATCCCTTGATGAACTTCCTGAACTGTTTAATATATTAAAAGGTGATATGTCTATTATTGGTCCAAGGCCTTTATTAGTTCAGTATTTGACCTTGTATAATAATCATCAAAAACGACGTCATGAAGTAAGACCTGGTTTATCTGGGTTAGCACAGGTTAGTGGAAGAAATGCAATAAGTTGGGAAGAAAAGTTTAATTTAGATATTGAATATGTTGACAATGTAAGTTTTAAAGGTGATTGGAAAATTATCTTCATGACAATTATGAAGGTTTTTGTCAGAGAAGGTATTAGCTCGGATAATGCAGCAACAATGGAGCCTTTTAAGGGTAACAAAAAGGAAGAATGGAACTATGAAAAGTAAACTTCTAATAATTGGTGCAAGTGGGCATGGAAAAGTTGTTGCTGATATTGCATTTGCAATGGAAAAATGGAAAAGTATAGCGTTTTTGGATGATAATGATAAAGTAAAGTCTTCAATAGGTTTTGAAGTAATCGGTTGTACAAAAGATATTTTAAAATTCAAAGATGATTACGATATATTTATTGCTGTAGGTAATAATAAAATAAGAAAAAAGTTTCATAACAAGCTTGAAGATTTGGGCGCTACAATACCAGTGTTAATACATCCAGATGCAATAGTCGGTTCCCAAGTTGAAATTGGAAATGGGACAGTTGTCATGGCTGGTGCTGTACTAAATTGTTGTACAACAATTGGTAAGGGCTGTATTATAAATACTTCTTCGTCAATAGATCATGATAATAAGCTTGAAGATTTTGTCCATATATCTCCTGGTGTTCATTTGGCTGGTACAGTGCAGATTGGACAAGGGACCTGGTTAGGTATCGGGAGTAAAGTAATTAATAATGTAAATATTACTGCTAACTGTATATTTGGGGCAGGAAGTGTTGTTGTAAATGACATAATGGAGCAAGGAAAATATATTGGAGTTCCAGCAAGAAAGATAGACGAATAGTAAAGTATGAAGGAGATTTTACATGGATTTATTATATAAAATTTTATTTTATATAAGTGGATTTATAATAGTTTGGGCTATGGTTGGTTATCCAGTTTCCTTAAAATTAATTGGACGTTTATATAAAAATAGAAAACTTTTAAAAGATTATACTCATCAACCTACTGTAACTTTAATGGTAGTAGCACATAATGAAGAAAAAGTGATATTAGAAAAACTAAATAATATTATAAAAATAAATTATCCAAAAGATAAAATAGAATTTCTAATTGCATCTGATAATAGTACAGATAGAACAAATGAAATTGTAAGAAATTTTATAAAAGATAATCCAAGTCATAATATTAGATTATACGAAGTTAAAGAACGTAAAGGCAAAACAAATGCACAAAATGAGGCTCAAAAAACGGTTACTTCGGAATATTTAATTATGACAGATGCTAATTCAATGCTAGATAGAGAATCAGTAAAAGAACTTATGGCAGCTTTTACATCTGATGATATTGCTTATGTAACTGGAAGGTTATCATTTATTAATCAAGGATCTAGTGATGTAAGTAATGCAGAGTCTAACTATTGGGACAGTGATTTGGCAATTCGTGAAATAGAAGGTAAGATTCAAACTATCACTGCTGGAAATGGAGCTTTATATGCATGTAGAACAAAGGATTATTATGACTTTGATCCAATTCAATCTCATGATAGTGCAATGCCTACATTTTATGCGTTAGTGGGGAAAAGAGCGATTGCAAACCATGATGCAATTGCTTATGAAAAAGCAGGAGAGGTAATAGAAGATGAGTTTGGTCGTAAAGTTAGGATGAATAGAATTATACTTAAATATATATTACCTGATATAAGGATATTTAATATTTTTAAGTATAAATGGTATTCATATTTTTATTTTGGACATCGGACATGTAGATATTTGTTGTGGATATCCCATCTTATTATTTTTATAGCTAGTGCCTTATTAGTTACAGAATCTTGGTTTTATGCTATGGCATTTGTCGGACAGGCTTTGTTTTATTTATTAGCTCTTATTAGAAAATTTAATAATTCAAATAATAAATATCTTACTTTAATCTATTATTATTGCGTCACAATAATTGCACAATGGGTTGGAGTATATAAAGTAATAACTGGAAAAGCAAAGCCATTTTGGGAGAAAGCTGAGAGTACTAGGTAAACTGATATTAGTTGGAAAAATAATAAATAAAATTTTCTAATATTTATTGTTAAAGGAGGTACTCGATGGATTTACAAGTTCTGATTTCGACTATGAATCAAACAGATTACAGTCTACTAGAAAAGATGAATATAAATTCTAATGCAATTGTGATAAATCAATGTGAAAAAAATGAGTATACAGAATTTTTGTATAAGGGTAATAGGATCCACTTTATGAGTTTTGCGGAGAGAGGCGTAGGTTTAAGTAGGAACACAGCACTTATGAGATCAACTGCTGACATATGCTTAATTGCAGATGATGATGTGACTTATGTGGATAACTATAAGGCTTTGGTTTTGGATACTTTTGCAGAGTTTCCAGATGCTGATATGATTGTTTTTAATGTACCTAGTACAAATCCAGAAAGAGCAAGTAAGGAAATTGAGCGGAAAGGGCGCGTCAAATGGTATAACTCTCTTAAATATGGTGCTTGTAGAATGGCGATTAGAACTGAATCATTTAAAAGAGAAAATATCTACTTTTCTTTACTTTTTGGTGGTGGTGCTAAATATGGTTCTGGAGAAGATAGTTTGTTTATTTTTGATGCAATAAAAAAAGGATTAAAAGTATACGCTACCCCTACTAAATTAGGAGTAGTAAGTCAGGAAGGTTCCACTTGGTTTGAAGGATATACTAATAAATATTTTATTGATAAAGGGGCACTTTACGGGTGCTTGTCAAAACGGTGGGCTAGTTTATTATCATTGCAGTTTGTATTTCGCCATCGGAAAATGTTTTCAAAAGATATTAAATGGCAGGATGCTTATAAACTAATGATTCAAGGTATAAAAGAAATAAGACAAATAAACTAAACCTGAAAAATAAGTTTAGTAATTAGATTAAGCTTTTATAGAGACAGAACATGGGAAGTGGAATTGATGAATCAGGAGTATAAGGTAAGTACGATTATACCTACGTATAAAAGATCAGAAATGTTACCTAGAGCAATCAACTCGGTACTAAATCAAACTCATAAAAACGTTGAAGTGATTGTTGTAGATGATAATGATCCAGATTCTGATTATAGGAGAGATACAGAATTCATTATGGAACAGTATGAGAATAATCCAAAAGTTAAGTATATTCGTCATACTGAAAATAAAAATGGGGCCGCCGCTCGTAATACAGGTATTGAAAATAGTACTGGACAAATACTATGTTTTTTAGATGATGATGACTGGTTTGAAGAAAATAAGATAGAACTACAGTTAGATTATTTAATAAGTCATCAAGAGTACAAGGCGGTATATTGTGGTTGGCATAGAGAAAATAACGTTATTATACCTGAAAAAGAAGGAAATCTCTCTTACGGTTTACTTTCTGGAGAAGTACTTATATATACCAATACTATCATGATATGGAAACAGACAGCAAGTGAAATAGGGGGATGGAATGAGGAATTTAAAAGAAATCAAGAAGCGGTTTTTCTTTTACGTTTTTTTAGAAGTGGGCATAAAATAGGTGTGGTTCCTAAAGCTCTTGTTAGATTCGATATAAGTGACCGTTCGAATGTATTATCTCCAGAGAAGAATAAGGAATTATATGAGTTTTATTTATCATATCATGATGATGAAATTAACCGACTCGAGCAGAAAATAAAAGGAGCTAGAAAAAAAATATATTCTAAAAGAAATACAGGCGTATTATTGGATTTTATTAAACACAAAGAATATTCAAGGGGTTTTAGTCATTATTTGCAGTATTCAAAGTTATACCCTTATCATTTTAATAAAGAAATATTTTGTTATATAAGTAGAAGATTGTTCAAGTTTAAGTCATAATATTAAATTAATTTTACGCTAATAAGCTAGTGTAATTAACGTTTACTAATTTTTAAAATAAAATGAGGTAGTTACATTGATAATGCTTTCAAAGAATAAATTAGATAAGCAAATTTTGTTTATTTTATTTTCTGGTTGTTTCTTAGTTAGCAATGGCATTACATTAAATTTGTCTAATTTGCATCAGAGAATAGGGAATGAAAATAGTTGGATTGTGCTTTTTTTCTTAACTTTAATTACTATGTTATTTACTATAAGATATAAGTTCGTTTTTACCAAAAAGAAGCTATTATTTTTAGTGATTTGGGAACTATTTTTACTTTCAGTTAATATATCTAAATATCTACACAATGAATTTAGTATACTTGAATTTCTTTTGTATGCTATCCTAGTTCCTATGGTTTTTTTAAACTCTAGTATTATCAGATATAGAGAAACATTTATTGTAGCAATATTTATATCGGTGCTACCTTATTTTTATTTGTTTGCTCCATGGAATACATTAGCAATATTAATTACAATCATAGGAGTAACTGGTTTGGCGTTTATAGTAAAAAAAAGACCTTTTGTACAGTATTCGTATATAATAATTTTCTTTTTGTTAATCTTTCTAACCGAGCATAGAACTTCAATAATCACACTTATAATTATTATCTTTTCAACAATATTTATAAAAGTTTATAAAACCAAGATAGTTAAGTATATTGATATATTAAAGATGTTAATCTTTTTAATAATAGTAGCTTGTTTTGCTTATTTATTTTATGATAATGTACTTAATGCTCTTTTAAATAAATGGAGTTCATACAATGCACAAACTAGTGATATTGCATCTTTATCCTCCGGAAGGACAGATATGTGGGAAACAGTTATAAAGAGTGGGACAAGTTTATTAGGAAATGGTGAAACATATTTTAACCATACATTTGGAATATATCATGCACATAATCATGTATTTCAAATCCTAGGTGCCTATGGTATATTAAGTCTATTTTTCTTTTTAATCTTAGTAATATTTATATTATTAGAAGTATTTAAACATAGAAATAAATTAGTCTATGTATATTTTTTTAGTGCCTATTTTATAGTAGGGTTAACAGAATATATATTTTTTATTAATACCTTTTTTATTTATCCCTCAATTCTATTTTTTGTTTTAGTAGGGTCATTGTTTAATGAAAAGAGAGATATTAAAGTAAAATGTTCATAGAAACTTATTAAGATTACAGAAAAGGGATGGTATCGTGAATATTGGATTCGTTAGTACATGGTTTGAAAGAGGTGCGGCGTACGCAACCAAAGCATATTTGGATTTATTAAAGGAAAATCATAATGTATTTGTTTACGCACGTGGAGGAGAACAATTTGGGAAAGGAGACCCTAATTGGGATTTTCCTTATGTAACTTGGAGCCCAAAGTTATTAGACAGTAATATTAATTTAAATCATTTTAAGAAATGGATAAAGAAAAATAACATAGATACAGTTTTTTTTAACGAACAAAGAGAAATAGATATTGTATATAAGATAAAAAAGCTGTTTCCAAATTTAAAAGTCGGATCGTATATTGATTATTATAAAGATAATACAGTAAAAGAATTTTATTTATATGATTTTCTAATATGTAATACAAAGCGTCATTATTCTGTTTTTAAAGAGCACCCCCAATGTTATTATGTTCCTTGGGGAACTAATGTTGATGATTATCGCCCTGTGGAAAAGCCTGGAAAAGACTTGACCTTTTTCCATTCAGTCGGTATGTCGAATCGTAAGGGAACATCATTTGTTATAGATGCTTTCATTAATGGTGAAATTTATAAAGATTCAAAGTTAATTATTCATACTCAAAAAAGTTTGAAGGATTCCTTTGGATATGATGAGAAGGAATTAAGTAATTACAATATTGAGGTTATTGAAAAAACGGTAACTACTCCGGGTTTATATTACTTAGGAGATGTATATGTTTATCCAACTATGCTTGATGGTTTAGGTTTAACAATGTATGAAGCTTTAGCATCTGGATTAGCGGTGATTACCACTGACCATCCACCAATGAATGAGGTAATTAATAGTAATGTTGGATGTTTAGTAGAAGTTGATTATCTTAAAAGTAGAGCAGATGGTTATTATTGGCCATTATCCATTGTGAAATTGGATTCTCTTATAAAGAATATGAAGTTCTTCGTTGAAAATCCAGATAGGTTATTACAGATGAAAGACACTGCTAGAAAAGAAGCAATAGAAAAATGGAATTGGTCAGATAGAAAAAAAGAAATAAATAAGATATTTACTGAATCCACTGTTATTGTAAAAGAGCCTGATTTGAATTTAATTGCAAGACATACTGTTTTAGAAAAGTTTCGTCGAAGATTTGGTTCATCTTACATGTTTAATATAATAAGTAGAATAGTGAAAAAATAATCTTAAGGACGGTTCTATTATGCAAGATGGACTTATACTAAAGTTTTTAAAGTTTTCATATGGTAGTTTAGTGGGATTATTTTTGGGGTTAGCAACTACTATGATAACTACAAGGTTACTTCCACCTGAGGCATTTGGTAAAGTATCTATGTTTGACTTAACTCTTCAAGTAGGTATGATAATTACTATATTTGGAACAGATCAATCCTTTGTTCGATTTTTTTATGAGGAGAAATCTTCAAAGCGAGGAGCTTTACTATATAATTGTATGCGTCTCCCTATGATTACAACAATAATAATGCTTATATTCTTAATAATATTTTATAAGCATATTACTATCTTTTTAATAGGGGAAATAGACTTAAAGTTTGCAATTTGGATTGGTATAGGTATCATAGCACAATTGTTGTTTAGATATGCTCAATTAGTAATAAGAATGCAACAAAAAGGCAACTTATACTCATTGTTACAAATATTTGAAAGAATATTTAATCTATCTTTTATTTTATTATTTTTTTATGTTATTGGTTCTCGATTTGAAGTATTAATACTTTCGAAGGTTATTACATTACTATTATTAGTAGCAATTGCTATATATTTTGGTAGGGAATTTTGGAGTTTAAAAAATAATAAAATTAAAGATGTTAAACATTCTCAATTAGAAATTGTTCGTTTTGGATCTCCATTTGTGCTAACAATATTTATTTCTTGGTTATTTGAGTCATTTGATAAAATTGCACTTAGGCAATGGAGTAATTTTGAGGAATTAGGTTTATATGCAGCTGCCATGAGATTAGTAATTTTAGTTATGGTACTAAGGCAAACATTTTCTACCTTCTGGACTCCTGTTGCTTATCAAAAATTTGAAAATAATCCTGAGGATAGATCCTTTTTTCGTTATATTTGTATCATAGTTTCTTTTCTAATGTTTTTAGTTGCTATTTTCAGTATTGCTGGAAAAGATATTTTGGTAATGCTTTTGGGTGAGGAGTATAAAGTAGCTGCGACTATTGTGCCTTTTCTTGTTTTTATGCCAGTATTATATACTATTTCAGAGACTACAGTAGTAGGAATTAATTTTTATAAAAAAACTAAATGGCATTTTGTTATAGCTATTATTGCCTGTATAGTTAATATACTTGGTAATTGGTTACTTGTCCCGAGATTTGGTGCAATTGGTGCATCAGTATCAACAGCTTTTGCGTATATTGTATTCTTTACACTAAGAACACAGATATCTGTTAGATTTTTTAGAGTTAATTATCCACTCATTAGAATATACTTTATGGTTTTTTTAGTATCTATTTATGCATTGTATTCCGTTTTTAATGAATACATTGGGTTAAATATAATATTAGGGTTACTACTAATAGTTATATTAGTAGTTATTAATTATAAAGATTTATTATATATAATTAAAAATAGAAAAGAAATTTTAAATTGAGTAAAAATAGTTACTTACACTTAAATTTTTAAAAATTAATTTATTGAATTGTAATTGAATATTAAAAATATAAAATTAATATTCTAGATGTAGGGATGTGTTAATAATGAAAATAACTGTTGCTGGAACGGGCTATGTAGGTTTATCAAATGCGATATTATTAGCCCAAAAAAATGAAGTCATCGCTCTTGATATTATTCAAGAAAAGGTAAATATGATTAACAATAAAAGATCTCCAATAGTTGACAATGAAATCGAGGAATATCTCGCTACAAAAGAATTAAACCTAACTGCAACAACAGATAATTACACTGCTTTCAAAGATGCTGAGTATGTTATTATTTCTACTCCAACAAATTATGATCCGGATAAAAATTATTTCAATACTAAATCTGTTGAAGATGTAATCTCAAGTGTCATATCTATTAATCCTAATGCAGTAATGGTAATAAAATCTACTATACCAGTAGGTTATACAGAGAAGGTAAGAGTTAAATTTGGAACTGAGAATATTATATTTTCACCTGAATTTTTAAGAGAAGGAAAAGCATTATATGATAATCTATATCCTTCAAGAATTATTGTTGGTGAAAAATCAGATAGGGCACGTGTATTTGCTAATTTATTGGTTGAGGGTGCTCTAAAACAGAATATTGATGTATTATTCACAAATTCAACAGAGGCAGAAGCAATAAAGCTATTTGCTAACACATACCTGGCGATGAGAGTTGCTTTCTTTAATGAGCTAGATTCATATGCAGAGATAAGAGGCTTGGAAACTAAACAAATTATAGAAGGCATTGGTTTAGATCCTCGAATTGGAAATCATTATAATAATCCATCTTTTGGATACGGTGGTTATTGTCTTCCTAAGGATACAAAGCAATTACTAGCAAATTATGCAGATGTTCCAAATAATATTATGACAGCAATCGTTGATGCAAATAGAACAAGGAAAGACCACATTGCTGAAATGATTATTAAACGGAATCCAAAAATAGTTGGTATATATCGACTCACAATGAAAATGGACTCAGATAACTTTAGGCAATCTGCAATTCAAGGTGTTATGAAACGTATTAAAGCAAAAGGAATTGAAGTGGTTGTTTATGAACCGGCACTTCATGAGGATAATTTCTATAATTCTAGAGTTATAAATAATTTTGAGGAATTTAAAAACATAAGTGACGTGATTGTAGCAAATCGTTTATCAGATGACTTAAAGGAAGTAGTAGACAAAGTATATACTAGAGATATATTTAGTAAAGATTGAAGAGTCTATTATTATATATCGACAAATTATATGAGAGTAAGTGAAATAGATAAAGAAAAAGACGATCGTAGATTCTAATGAACTGTATCCCGAATAATGGACACTTTAAAAAAAGTCCATTATTCGGGATTTTTGTGTTTTATCATAAAAAAACCGTTATAATCAAAACAAATAGAGTGAACGGGGAATGAGATATGAGTAAAATTATTTTTAATGAATTTCAACGTAAACAGCTGGAGAACAACCCAAATGTATTTTGCAAAGAAAGAATACATAGTATTGCAATTGCAACTACACAATGTTGCAACTTGACATGGAGCCTCTGCGGGCATGAGTCTCAAGCCAAGAAGCCAGCAAGATCAAGGGCTGGCTTTGCCACGAAAGGCTATCATGCCCACCACTCCATGTAAAGTAGCAACGACAAATCAGCTTGCAATACTCTGCACTTTTATTTTGCAATACACACCAAATGTAAATCATGTATCTGATCGGTCTATCTCGTACAAACCTGAGTTTAAAATCGCTGCTATTAAGGAAAACCAAAATGGCAAAGGGCCAATGGATATTTTCATTGAACATGGATTTGACTTAGACATAATTGGTTCTGAAAAGCCTCAACAATGTTTAAAGCGTTGGAGAAAAACATATGAAATGTATGGTGAGGAAGGTTTTAGAAATGAGCGTCGCGGAAAGGGAAGCACAGGACGTCCATCTTCGAAGGATCTTACTTTAGAAGACAAACTTAAAAAAGCAGAAGCACGTATTGCCTTCTTAGAGATGGAGAACGACTTCTTAAAAAAGTTAGAAGAACTAGAGAGGAAGGCGAAGAAACAAGACTAACATTATCAGAAAAGTTCCAACTAATTGAAGAGACCATTCGTAAACATGGTTTAATTAGGATGGTTTCCTATCTTTGTGAATTAGCTGCAGTAAAACGCAAAAGTTATTATGCCTGGCTTAAGGCTGAACCTAAGCGTATCAATAGAGAACGTAAGGATGAGCAGGATTTTATTCTAATAAAACAAGTCTATGATGAAAAGAATGGTAAATCAGGTGGACGAGATATAAGAATGGTTCTAGAAAATGACTATTTTACTGTGATGAATCTAAAGAAAATCTATCGTATTATGAAGAAATTCAATCTAAAATCAAAAATTAGAAGGTCAAACCCTTACAAACGAATGGCACAGGCAACACAAGAACACCGAACTTGTTCTAATATACTGAATCGAAATTTTGCACAAAACGAGCCTGGTAAAGTGTTACTTACTGACATCACATATCTTTATTTAGAAAACGGAACACCTGTTTATTTATCATGTGTTAAAGATGGGTCTACACGTGAAATATTGGCTTATTATCTCTCAACCACATTAGAAATGAGACTTGTTTATCGAACACTTGATAATTTAATTGATGCATTGGACGGAAACATCCACCCTGAAGCTATTCTCCATTCTGATCAAGGATTTCACTATACAAATCCAGAGTATCGACGAAGGATTAAGAAACTCGGGTTTATTCAATCAATGTCTCGGAAAGGAAACTGTTGGGATAATGCACCAATGGAATCATTTTTTGGCCACTTAAAGGATGAAATTGATACCTCTTCATGTCAATCTCTCACACAAATAAGAGAGGTAATTGAGGATTATATAGTTTACTATAATTCATACCGATATCAATGGGGATTAAAAAAGATGGCCCCGGAACAGTACCGAGGCCATCTACTAAGTGCATAAAGGACTTTTTATTAACTGTCTATTTTTAAGGGTACAGTTCATAAATCAACTAGATTGTCTTTTTCTTATTTTTATATTTAACTACCTAGCAAAAAAATTCTGCGTATAATAAACATCCACATCATCAATCGCCACACCAACACCTAAATGACTGTATTCAGGTTCTAACAGATTCTCTCGATGCCAGAGGGAATTGACCCAGCCGTCGTGGACTTCGATTGGATCAAAGTAGCCGGCAGCGATGTTTTCACCTGCGACACTAAGATCGATGCCATCTGCTAGCATGCGGTCGATTGGCCATTCTCCATCTGGGTTTTCGTGGTCGAAGAATGAGCGGTTAATCATATCCTGACTATGATTTCTTGCTGTTAACCCTGCCTTGCTATCCCATGTGAGTGGTTGTTTTCCGTATCTTACACGATATGCGTTTGTAATGTCCCATTCTTGCTTTTCGAAGCTGTTGCGTAGCTGTGTTCGCTTTGTTGTATCGCTTGATTCAGTTACATCAGCATAAGAACCAGTATATGGCGTATAGGTTGGAGCAGTTAACAGAACAGCTGCTACCATATTATTATCATGTTGATCATAGTATACGGTTGCATCATAGTTTTTATCGTCAATGTAATAGGTTGTGTATTCAGCGTATTCGTTGATGTCGGATGCTTCGCCGATCGCATTAAGCTTTGCTACAGCCTGACTTTTCGTTAGACCTATTTTTATACCTGATTTTGATGTCCAGCTATTAGAGTTACTATAAATCGCGACTACTTTTCCGTTTTGGATTCCTACTTGGATGTATTTTTTATAATCCTTGTTATAGATTGACCAATAAAATCCCTGACGGCTTAAGTCCTTCCGAGCAGGTTGTCCAAGCTGAGCTATAACGTGCTGCTCTGTGTCACCGATGGCAATATTTTGCAGGATAAATTCGGTGCTTTCTCCTGATAGAATTCGTTTTACTCCGTCACTTACTGCGACTGTTCCTCCGAAAATCGTGAATTGGTTATATTTCGAAGTGACTGATTGGATAGCTGACGGAACATTAGCTTGTTGGACAAGTAAGATATTTGCATCGTTTTTTGCTGCTAGAACGGAGCCTGTTAATGCATCGGCGAAGTTTTCACCAGTTGCAATATAGGCCTTACTTGCATTCATTGGTAGCTTTTCGGTTAAAACCTTATTTGTTGCATATCGAGTGCTTCCCCCATATCTCACAGGGTTTTTCAGTTTTCCTTCTACTGTACGACTAACTGCTCCTTCCAACCCAACAATAATCGTATTCGATTTTCCATTGGCAATTGTTTGTGAAGCGCTTGGAATAGAGTCTTTATCTGTTAATAGGATCGGTATGCCATTCTTAGCTGCATATGGTGCAACAGCTAATGCATCAGGGAAATTTCTTCCGTTAACAACAATGGCTTGCTTCGAAGGAAGTCGCTTCGCAATATTCGCTGCTGTTTCAAAACGAGTTTTTCCACCAATTCGCTCGATTGTTAGTCCCATGCTTTCTAGGGAATCTTCAATCGTTTTTGAAATAGCTCCTTCACTTCCTAATAAAATGGCCTTCGTTGCCCCTAATCTAATAATTTCCTGCTTTGTTACGTTTGGTAAGCCTTTGTCATTCGTAAGCAAGATTGGGGCGTTTAAGGAATAGGCGAGCGGTCCTCCTGCTAAAGCATCAGGAAAATCACTTCCTTTGGCAAGAATGACTGTACTCGATTTCTGCCAGCCAGCCTGGGAGATTTCTACGGCAGTTTGATAACGATCGTTACCATTAATCCGATCGATTTCAGCTGCATAGGTAGAATTCACTTGAAAAGATAAATAAAAAAATACAGTAAATAAAATAAAGCCAATAATCTTTTTCATCTTCTTCTCCTATCACCTAATAGATTTACTTTTTAATAGATTACCATAAAAAAGAGATAAAAAAGCGGACTTTTTTCATAGATGATAAAGAAAATTTATAGGTTGAAATATCTACATGAAAATTAGGGTGATTTTAATGCGTGAGTATAAATACCCTATAATGTGTAGAAAAATAGTCCCTCATTCGACGAATTACGACATTTTCCTTATTTGTTTTATGGTATTTTAAAATAATCTGAGTTAAATAGAATAGTCCAATAGAATTGGTTTTTCTTTTGCGAGGGTTCTTAATAAGTTTTATAAGTTTATAGGAGGTTTTAGGATTTTATGAAAAAGATGTTTTATCAATTGTTAGCACTTATTGTTTTCCTCATTGGAGCAATAGGTCTAATGCCAACAAATGCTAGCGCAGCAACTGTGAAGGAAGTCGAACAAAATAATAGCGTCAGTACTGCGATGGCGATCCAATTAAGCAATACATATACGGGAACAGTAAGTGAACAGGATAAAAATGACTACTTTAAAGTTTCGACGACAGATAATGGATTTCTCAACATAAACTTCACTGCAGATGGTCCTTATAGCAATAATAATTATTATAACGTAACGATATTGGACGCAAATCAAATTGAAATATTAAAATTTCGTGATGTTGATTTAGCGAAACATTCGATAGGTGTTAAAAAGGGTACATATTATATTAAGGTAGAGTACACAACTTCGTATGATGATCCAACTAATTATACATTGACAACAAGTCTTACGAAAAACGCAACATCTGAATTAGAAGGCAATAATACAATATCACTGGCACAAACAATGCAAATAGGAAAAAAATACACTGGATATTTGACAAATACAGACACGAAGGATATCTATAAATTTTCAATGCCTCAAGATGGCAATCTTCATATTAATACACTTATAAAACAGACATTAGGTACTTATTTTCTTAATAAATTTACGATTCAGGATGCAAAAGGCAATATTTATGCTGAGCAGGACATTGAATATGATAAGGTAAAAGAATTTAATGTTGGACTAGCAAAGGGAGAGTATTACCTGATTCTTGAAAATAGCGAATGGGGAGAATACCAATATAAAAGTGATGCTTATGAAATCACACTAACAAGCTCTACAAGCTCTTTATATGAAAAAGAGATGAACGATAAAATTACGGCAGCAAATCCACTTGAATTAGGGAAAAAAATAACTGGTTCTACTAGCTATAACGGTGATGATGATTACTTTGCGATTCAATTAGATTCACAAGCTGACTCGATCACCATTAACGGAGAAGCGAGTGATTGGTTAACAAGTGTTAGCCTATTAGACAAAAATGGGAATACTTTGGACGACAAACTGTTAGATACTAAAATAGAACTAGGGGAAAATCTGTCAAAAGGTCAGTACTATTTGGTTGTTGACAGTAATGTTTCAAATTATAGTGACTATTCCTTTACTGTATACGGCGGCACAAACCGATTACAAGGGAGCGATCGTTATGAGACAGCTGTCAATATTTCAAAGGCTGGCTGGATAACAAGCAATACAGTTGTCCTTGCTCGGGGAGATAGCTTTCCAGACGCTCTTGCTGGCGGTCCGTTAGCATATAAAGAAAATGCACCGATTTTGTTAACACATCAAGCATCATTAACGGCAAAAACAAAGGCTGAAATCCTTCGCTTACATGCAAAGAAAGTCATTATTCTTGGTCAAACAGGAGCAGTTTCTAGCAAGGTGGAAAGCCAATTAAGACAAATGGGAATAAATAATATAGAGCGTATCGGCGGAAAGACTCGTTATGCAACAGCAGCACTTGTCGCAAAACGCTTGCCATCAGATAAAGCAATTGTAGCGTATGGCTATAACTTCCCGGACGTATTATCTGTTGCTCCGTATGCAGCGAAAAATGGTATTCCGATTTTATTAACTGATAATGACGGATTACCAGCAGTAACAAAGGATGCATTGACAGGAAAGACATCTGCAACAATTGTTGGAGGAACAGTTGTCGTTAGTGATAAAGTCAAAAACTCTCTTCCGGTTGCAATAAAAACAAGAATTGCTGGTAATGAACGTTGGGAAACATCAAGCATTGTATCCCAGAAGCTTCCTTTAGGAAATAAGCGGGCATTTATCGCATACGGAAAAAACTTCCCAGATGCACTTGCAGGCTCAGTCCTTGCAGCAAAAATGAATGCACCATTATTACTTGTTGATCAACCAAGAATTCCAAGTGCCATCACCCAAGTGAAAAATAACTACCCAGCCTTTACAATACTAGGTGGAACCGTAGCGGTAAGTGACGCAGTGGAAGAACAACTTATGGATTACTGAGAAGACGGTTCTCTCGCTTGTTTTTAGTATAAAGTGAAAGGCCACTAGTCTCTCATAAGAGAATTACAAAGCAAAAGGTACAGCTGAAAATAACTTATCAGCTGTACCTTTTTTATGGTGGGAAAGTTGAGAGGGAAGGTTCTCATAGTTTGTGAGATTGATTAAATCGAAGTGGGAGAGACTATCCCTACAACACTCGGTTAGTGCTGCTTGAGCCAACAATTATACCCTTTAGCACGATGTAAATCGTGGAAGTACCTTAACTCTTTTTTTCTTTCATTCTTGGCAAGCCTCACCTCCTATCGTTCTCTTTTCAATCTTCACCCTTTAGTTCCTGACTGCATTCATAGAATTCAAGAGTATTGATCCTAATGCAGGAAATTTTTTAACTCACTTTTCCTTTAAAATACTTTCCCTCATGTTTTCTCTATATGCCATTGGACTTATCGCGTATCAAACGAAAACCATATCTAAGGTTAATAGTTTCTGCATCTAATCTATTAGACGTAGATTAATGTATTAAATCAATATATTCCAATGATTAGGACCAATTTTTTACTAGTTCTGACCACTCCTAACTCCTTGTAGAGTTTTTGTATAGATAGTTCTGATATCCTATTTTTTGGGCAATTGAATTTGATAGTTATATTCTTGTAGGAAAAACTACCGAGTTCAATGAAGGGGGATATCAATCAAAAAGGAGTGAGGAAAACTTTGAATAGGTTTAAATCAAAACTGGCATTATTTTTGAGTATTTTCTTAATTGCAGGTACGATAATGCCACAGTTTGGTGGACAAGTGGCATTTGCAGCTGAGCTTGCAGACATTGACTATGATCCGAAAATCGGGGAAGAAGTTCCTGTCGCACCAACCTTTCATCTTCAACCTGCAGAAGGAGAACAATTTGCAGAAGGATATTTACAGTTTGATATAACTGAAGAGTACGTTGATACGGAGAAACTATTTTTGCCTGATGGCGAAAGTGTAACGTTATCTGATGGTTCGATTCTTTCTGTAAAAGGGACGCAAATTTTGCTTAATGATGTACCGATTGCTTCTATAGATAATGAATTAAATGGTGAAGCAGGTCCACTTCGAATTAATTTGTCAGCACCACTACCTAATGGTGACTTTGAAAAAGGTGAATTAGGTGAACTAGTTCCAGATTGGACAATTAATCATACGAGTGTTGGTCCAAATGGTAGCACTATTAATCAAATTTGGCTAGGGGATTTAGCTAGTAAAACACAAAATCGTGCATATGACAGTGTCGCAAGTAACGGGGATGGTACTTATACGGTAACAGGACCAAATAATGAGTATACCTATGCGACGAATGTGAATTATAACATGACAGCAACGACAGGTGATTTACAAAAGGTTGAAGGTTTTGAAGCTGTATTTGGGAGTCTTAATAAATATGTAAAGAATGTCTATAGTGATACTGGTACTTCCAGTCAGGCTCTTGAAATTGGATTTTTAAGTGCTCTTCTCAAAAATGGAGATTACGCAGTAAAAGATGGGAAAATTGCTTCATCTTTTGGGATAGAAGCCATAAGTTCACCTTTTAAAGCAAAAAAGGGCGATTATTTATCGTTTGACTGGAAAGCCAATGATGGTGGAGATGACTATGAGGTTTATGGCTTTTTAGTTAATGAACAAACAGGTGAGCACACAGAAATCCTGTATGGCAGAGGCTCGGCACAAGATTGGACAACGAACAATGGGGAAGTTCAAGAGGATGGTACGTATCGCTTCCGCTTTGTTGCAGGATCGTTTAACAGAACAGATGGTACAACACATGGAGCTACATTAAGTATTGATAATATACGAGTCGTTAGTAGCAAAGTCGTTAGCGGTGTCGTTGATGCAATTGCTCAGCTCGTTACGTATCAAAATACAGAATATAGCGGAGACAGACCAGTTAAAATTTCTGTTATTAATCGTGAAGGCAACGAAAGCGCATTTGGGGATAATGCCCTCATGATCAATATGTCTACGAAAACAGAAGCTGCTACTACTTTAAGGAATTCTCTAATAGTAGATAAGCCTGAAGACAATGCCTCCTTATACGATCGAACTGCACCAACAATCACTGGAAAAACGGAAATGGGATCTACTGTTTCTGTTAAAGTAACGGATCCTAATGGTCAAAGTGTTTTTGATGGTGACGCAATTGTTGATGAAGCTGGTAATTGGTCGATTACCCTTACAGATGAATTGATTAAAGGTGATTATACGATCGAAGCAACAGCTTCAAAGGGTGGAGCTGAAGCAACAAATACATCAACCTTTCATTATATCGATAAAACGAGTCTTGAAGATTACTATAATCAAGTAAAGGATTTAGCCGAAGAGCAATATCGAAATGGCTGGAAAAATGATGATACTGATGATGATATCGAATTTGAACCTGCCCTTGCGACTGCGTCTGGAATCCTAGAACAAATTAAAAATGGAACAAATACACCAAGTCAAGCCGAAATCGATAAAGCATTGGCAGATCTACAAGAAGCAAAGAATGCACTTGAAAAGCATCCGCCAATCGAAAAATCTCCGGCAACCTACGAGCATGGAGACAATAAAATCACGATTGAATTTGATAAAAACATCAAATTAACGGCAGAAAATCCTGCTGAAGGATTTACAGTAACCGTTGATGGTACAACGTATTCTGTTACAAACGCAGAAGCGAACGGAAACAACATAACATTAACCGTTGATCAGCCATTATCAAGTGATGTGAAAGAAATAAAAGTAGACTACACACCAGATAAAACACTGAACCTATTTGGAGATGAAGAAAATGGAACAGCAGACGAAACATTCTCAATCATCGCAAAAGATGAATTTGGTGCAGCATTACAAATTCAGACGACAACTGGTATTACTAATGACCTAACACCTAGCTTTACAGGAACAGTACATCAAGATGCCGATAAAGTAACGTTAACCTTCAAAGACAAGGAAGGAAATGAGATAGTAGGCTTAAAAGATGTAGAAGCAACCGTAAAAGACGGGACATGGACGTATACAATACCAGAAGGAAGTAAGCTAGCAAATGGTGTTTACACGTTTGAAGTAACAGGAACAAACAATGAAGGACCAAGAACGATCACAAAGTCAGCTGAATTCACAGTCGTTGATAAAACGTCTCTAACATCAGCAGTAGACAGTGCCGAGAAATTAAATGAAAAAGATTACCGTGCAGGCTGGGAAGACTTAGTTACAGAACTAGAGGAAGCAAAAGCGATTTTAACAAATCCAACTGCAACTCAGGCTGAGGTTGATAAAGCATTAGCAGACCTTCAAGCGGCAAGAGACGCGCTTGAAAAACATCCACCAAAGGAACACTCTCCTGCAACATACGAGCATGGAGACAATAAAATCATCGTTGAGTTTGATAAATCGATCAAACTCACTGCAGAGAACCCTACAGAAGGATTTACCGTAACCGTTGACGGAAAAACGTATGCTGTTACAAATGCAGAAGCAAACGGAAACAACGTAACGTTAACTGTTGACCAACCATTATCAAGTGACGCAAAAGAAGTGAAAGTAGAATACACACCAGACGATTCACCAAACGTCTTTGGTGATGAGGAAAATGGAACAGCTGAAGAACCATTCTCAATCGTCGCAAAAGATGAATTTGGCGCAGCACTTCAAATTAATAGCACAAAAGGCAACACAGATGACCAAACGCCTACCTTTACAGGAACAGTTCATCAAGATGCCGATAACGTAACATTAACCTTCAAAGACAAAGAAGGACAAGTCGTTCTAAAGGATGTAGAAGCAACCCTAAAAGAAGGTACGTGGACATATACGATACCTGAGGGAAGTGAGCTTTCGTACGGAGCTTACACATATGATGTAACAGCCACAAATAATGAAGGCTCAAGAACGGTCACAAAATCTGCTGAATTTAACGTCGTTGATAAAACGTCTCTAACATCAGCAGTAGACAGTGCCGAGCAACTAAAGAAAGAAGATTACCGTTCAGGCTGGGAAGACTTTACGGAAAAATTAGAAGAAGCACAAGAGATTTTAACAAATCCGACTGCATCTCAATCAGAGGTTGATAAAGCATTAGCAGACCTTCAAGCGGCAAGAGACGCTCTTGAAAAGCATCCGCCAAAGGAACAGTCGCAAGCAACATATGAACACGGGGACAATAAAATCACGATTGAATTTGATAAAAACATCAAATTAACGGCAGAAAATCCAGCAGAAGGATTTACCGTAACCGTTGACGGAAAAACATATGCTGTCACAAATGCAGAAGTAAACGGGGACAAAGTAACATTAACTGTCGATCAACCGTTATCAAGTGATGCAAAAGAAGTAAAAGTAGAATACACACCAGATGATTCACCAAACGTCTTTGGAGATGAAGAAAATGGCACAGCAGATGAACCATTCTCGATCATCGCAAAGGATGAATTTGGTGCGGCACTTCAAATTGAAAAAACAAAAGGGAATACAGATACTCAAACACCTACCTTTACAGGGACAATACATGAAGATGCCGATAAAGTAACGTTAACCTTCAAAGACAAGCAAGGAAAAGTAGTTATAAAAGACGTTGAAGCAACCGTAAAAGAAGGCATATGGACGTATACAATCCCAGAAGCTAGTAAGCTAGCGTACGGAGCATATACTTTCGAAGTAACAGGAACAAACAATGAAGGCCCAAGAACTGTCACAAAATCAGCCGAATTCAAAGTCGTTGATAAAACGGCATTAACAGCTGCAGTAGACAGTGCGGAGAAACTTCATGAAGAAGATTATCGAGCAGGCTGGGATGAGTTTGCGGAAAAATTAGAAGAGGCACAAGAGATTTTAACGAATCCGGCTGCATTTCAATCAGAGGTTGATAAAGCATTAGAAGACCTTCAAGCGGCAAGAGACGCTCTTGAAAAGCATCCGCCAAAAGAAGAGACTCCAGCAACATACGAGCACGGAGACAATAAAATCACGATTGTATTTGATAAAAACATCAAATTAACGGCAGAAAACCGTGCAGAAGGATTTACCGTAACCGTTGACGGAAAAGCGTATGCTGTCACAAATGCAGAAGTAAACGGGAACACCGTAACGTTAACCGTTGACCAACCATTATCAAGTGATGCAGAAGAAGTAAAAGTAGAATACACACCAGACGATTCACCAAACATTTTTGGAGATGAAGAGAACGGTACAGCAGACAAATCATTCTCGATCGTCGCAAAAGATAAATTTGGTGCGGCACTACAAATCGATGGAACAAAAGGCAATACAGATGATCGTACACCATCTTTCTATGGTGACATTTACAAAGAGGCAGACATCGCTACGTTAACAATTGTTGACGCGAAAGGTGAAGAACATGTAGTCAATGCAGTCGCTAAGATTAATGGCGAAGGCTGGATATTTGAAGATTGGACAGGATTAGAGGAGCTTCAACCTGGAGACTACACTGTTTTTGTAACAGCGAAAAATAGCCAAAATGGAAGAACCGTCACAAAATCAGCTAGTTTTACTATAGTTGACAAAACGGCTTTAGAGTCTGCAATCAATAGTGCAGAGGATTTAGAGGAAGACGACCACCGTTCAGGCTGGGAAGACTTTGCGAAAGAACTAGAAGAAGCGCAAAAAGTGTTGGATAATTCAACCGCATCTCAAGAAGCTGTCCAGAAAGCGCTAGATGATTTAAAAGCAGCAAGAGCAGCGTTAGAAAAACATGCTCCAATCGTTAATGATGTCATCTTTAATCACGGATATAATGAAATGACAGTTGTGTTTGATAAGGATATGACATTTGCTTCGAAAGCTGTAGACCCGAAAGCTGGATTTACAGTAACAGTCAATGGAAAAGAAGTAGAAGTCATTGCAGTTCAGTTGGTTAAAGCAAATCCTGATGAAAAGACAAATAAGGTGAAGTTAATTTTAACTGAAGGAACAGCTTTATTAAGCGACGATATTGTTGAAGTAACATACAACAAAGCAACAGGTAGCGCAAATTTAGTTGGTGATGAGGAAAATGGTACAGCAGTGGAAGACTTTACGTACGAGGCTGGTGACCGATTTGGAAAAGCATTGCAAATAGATGATCCGAATGGAATAACAAATGATACAACACCAATCATTAAAGGGACGGCTGATACGAATGCTGATCATGCGACGATAACAATTATTGGACCTGATGGTAATAAGGTTGTTATTAGTAAAGCCGACTTAACAATTCATAAGGATGGTACTTGGACATATCAAATTGCTAATAAATTAGCAGCTGGTAAGTACGTAGTAGAGGTAACAACTTCTGAAAAAGGACGACCAGATGTAACGAAGGATCATCAATTCATTGTTGTTGATAAAACAGAACTGGTAGCAAAGAAAGACGAAATCACAAAGCAAAACTTAAAAGAGAATAACTACACAGTAAACTCTTGGACAAACTTCGAAAAAGCATTTAAGCATGCTAATGATATTCTTGAAAATGCTGAAGCAACACAAGAAGAAGTGGACCAAACATTGGCTGAACTACAGAAGGCATTTCTTGAGCTAGTAAATAAAATAGCTTTAGAGGATGAAGAAAGTGAATCGACGAAGCTTGATTCAAAAAACTATTCAACGAAAAGCTGGGCGGCTTATATAGCAGCACTTACACACGCTAAGGAAGTGTTAAGTAACCCACAAGCAACACAAGAAGAAGTAGATAAAGCATTAGCTGAATTAGCTTCAGCCCGTGCGGCATTAACTGTTGATAAGACATTGCTTGATGCAGAAGAGAATAAATCAGCAGATCTTAACGAAGAAGACTATTCACAAGCTAGCTGGAAAAATTATTTGAAGGCATTAAAAAATGCACAGAATATATTAAATGACCCGAATGCAACTCAAGTTGAAATAGATATGGCAAAAGAAGCGTTAGCGAAAGCTCGAGCAGCGTTAACAGTTGATAAAAAGCCACTTCAAAAAGCTGAGAAAGAATCAGAAGAATTAAAGGAATCTGATTACACATCTGATAGTTGGTCAGAATATGAAAAAGCATTAGAAAATGCCCGAAAAGTACTAGAGGATGATCATGTCACACAATCGCAAATCGATGCTGCATTATCCTCGTTAGAAAATGCACAGAAACAGCTAGAATTAAAGAAACAAGAACTACCTAAAACAGCTACCAATACTACTAATTGGTTACTATTTGGATTGGTATTGCTATTAGTTGGTTTTGCTCTATTTATCGGGCAGAAGCGTAAAGTGAAAACTAGAGATATTTAATAATCAAGCTTAAAGGATTTGTGGGGGTTTTTGGGGACGGTTCTCGTGAAGAACCGTCTCTCTTTTTTCCAGAAGAGGGTACAGCTGAAAGTTTTCTATCAGTTGTACCCTTTTTCTATAGAGAGAACGTGGTTATGGGGACAGTCCTTAAGCTGCTTTTTTTATTTAAGTGAACTGTAAGAACTGTTCCTCATTACCCTATCTTGTTCATTAAAACATGTGTTAACTGTTCTTCCGCACAATAAAATCCAAATTGTTTTTTACCTTTATTAATTTCTTTCAAAACCTCTGATAATTTTCGTGTTGCTTGCTGCTCATCCCCCTTTATTTTGGCGAGAATGGCTTCACTTCTTTTATAGCTTAGCGGCTCGATTGGACTAAATAACTGATGAAATGCATCTATACGTGCTTCATCATGTTCTCCCTTTAGAACTAAATCGATCTGCCGAATATGATTGATAAATTGTAACGCAAATTTGTTTTGCTTTGTTACAGGTAATTGCTTATAAGGTTCAATGATGGCTGAAGCATTTTCATACCCTTCCTTAAGAAGCGTGTAATAAAAAAGAATATAGCCTACCGTAACATTTTCAACAGTTGGCTTTAATGCTTTCGCTCTTTCGATTAAATCCTTAGACCAGTTTGATGGATGAATCGGCGAATTCATTTCCTTAATCAATAATAGAATCGTTAACAATTCTTCCGTTTCTTTCCCACCTTTTGAAAGCTCTAGTAATACACGTCCATCTGATTTTAGAGCCCCTTGCTGGTAAGGTAAAATCGTAGCGAAGAAAATGACGAAATTAAATATTCCAAAGTATGTAAACATGTCGATATCACTTGATATACCAACAAGTAAACTAATGATGGCTGCCACTATAGAAAAGATTGGACCACCAGCAACAAACAGCTTATGCTGCTTGGCAATAGATGTTAGGTCACTGGACTTAGGTGAACAGCTCGCTACTCCACCAAACAAAAACCAATTGTCATTACGTTTAATACGGAAACGATCCGTATTTTCAAATGTGATTGGACCAATCGTTAAATAATTAAAGCGGTACCCAGCACTGATTGCAAACAATGCATGACCTAACTCGTGGATAAAAAGTGTTACTAATAACAGAATGAAAAATAAACCTAATAAATTAGCTTCCGTAGCAATATTCGTGAAATTAAATAGACCGATAATGATTGCTATAATAGCTGTTAAACCTAAAGGCTTGGTGAACGTACGCATCTTGTTTTTCTCTCCCTTTTTCCCATTACTAGTAATACGGATAAAGGAATAAATTGTTTCAAAATTTTCGTAAATTGCTTCAAAGTGGGGAATCGATAAAAAATTATGAAGTATTGTATGTAAAGTAATAGGAAGTTTTGTTATTGCACGAATGAAGCAGGAAAAAAATTAGAGGACGTACAATTTATTAAAGATGGGGAATATTGAGCGACTTAGGTAGGTGAGATGATATGTCAAAATATATTCGTATTTTTTGCTTAACTGTATTTTTAAGTGGATTCCTTTTTTTCATATTTGGTTCCATATTTATCAGTGGGGGTGACCCAGCGGAGGAAGCAGTATATTTAATTGGAATGATTATTATTATGCTTCTTTCTTTTTTGATTACTCAAATTTTTTATTTAATTAACTTAGTCAATAAAAAGGTATAAAAATACTTACAAAAGCTGTGATATTAACTAAATTATAAAGAGGTTATATGATGAAACTGTTTAAATTAAATATCATGAAACAGAACTGGCAATGTTCAGATATTCCAGAAGAAGATCTATGTTCACACGGTGAAATATATTTACATGTTAACGATACAATTATTACTCAATCAGGCGTAGGGGAAGAATGGGGAATTAGTGAATCAGCATTAGCCTTATTAAGAACAATCGACAATGATTATGTTAGTGACCCTGTTAATGAGGAAGGGGTAATTCTCCATGGATGTGGTGCAATTTTAATGACGGGTTGTCCCATTTCCATACATTGGACAGTGAAACATTGTGATGACCAAGTTTTTCTATCAGATTTTGTGAAAGTTACTACAACTAACCAAGAATCAGATAGCATCTATTATCCAGGCCTAAAGGTCAAATTGAGTAAAACCGAATATAAAGATCAAGTGGTTCAATTTGCCATCCAGGCTAAAAATTTCTACAAGTCCTCAAAAGAAAAACAATTCTTTGATGACTTCGATAGAAAAATGTATGATGATTTTTGGAGTGAATACAATGATTTGTTAGAACGTAATTTACTCCGTTAGGATTATGATTTTATTATGCTGCTAACAGTCATTTTGTGAAAAGGATGATGACAATGCCTTGTGTACACGAGTTTGGAATACTAGATGACAATGACAGGCAAGAAAATGACATAGATTATGATCCGGAAAAATACAACTGTATTTCTGTACATGATGACATAATTGAATGTTTAGTAGACCGGTTATCGATCATGAAAACATACTATCATTCATTCAATAGACCAAATATTGGTTTAGCATATTGTGGAATTACGATTATTCCACCTGAATCATTATCATTCTTTTATGATGTTGTCACATCTTCAAAGTACATAGCAAAATCTGTTGAACTTCAAGAACTGGCTTCAATCATTACGCAGGCAATAGAAGATGAAAAATATATTATCCATTTTGGAATTTGAACCTAATGCTAATTTGTCGTTCTTTAATAAAAGAAATGCACTTCCATTTCATAAAAATGGGTAGCGATACTTCAATAAAGAGGTATCGCATTTTTTTTGAACGAAGAAGTAGGTTAGTGTGAAAAAATATTAATCATTTACTTGGTTTTAAGGTTAATATTGAGGAAAAGCTATTTTTCTAGTGAGGGAATATATAATGAGTAATTATCAAGAAGGTTATTTATGTAGATGTTGTGGAAAGTATCACACTGAACTTCCAATGAGTTATGGAAGCCCAGTTCCTGATTATTGTTACGACGTACCATCAGAGGAACAAGAACACCGGATAAAGATGAACGAAGATTTGTGCATTATTGACGATGAGTATTTTTTTATTCGTGGATGTATTGAAATTCCCGTAATAGATGGAGAGGGTCCATTTATTTGGGATGTCTGGGTTTCATTAAGCAAAGGAAATTTTGATAAAACTAATGAATTCCTGGAAGTGGAAGGAAGAGAACAACAACTAGAGCCGATGTTTGGCTGGTTATCAACTTCAATTCCTTGTTATCCTGAAACAATAAATATAAAAACAATGGTTCATACTCGTTCCGTTGGAGTACGTCCATATATCGAGTTAGAACCGACTGAACACCCATTAGCTATAGAACAAAGAGAAGGTATAACAATAGAACGTATAAAGCAGATTGCAGAAGAACTATGTGATGAAGCGGAACAATAATAACTTTTCTAGTTGAACTAACAGGTGCTTATGCTGAAAAATAGGGCTGCTGCGGCAATCCTTTTTCAAATTCGACGATCAAGTCAGGTAAGCACAAGAAGGAATTCATTAATGGACTATTATTATGTTTTGAATTAATTTTTTACTTAAAGCGAGGATTTTAAATGGCAAAGAAACCTTATGGGGAACACTGGAAAGGTTTAAAAGGGTACAGGGTAATAGAAGGAAACGATGTATATCATCATTATTTTGGTGGACAAGATTGTGATTTGCCTGTTTGTAAATTATGCGGGGAGAAGATGCATTTAATATTTTGTTTTGATTTAAAAGATGAAAGGCTATCCGAAATAAAAACTGAAAAACTAAATACTTTACCTTTAGTTTCTTGCTTGAATTGCTCAATGGTGTGGGAGACCCAATATTTTCAGTTAAGTAATGGAGGTAAATCCATTCAAGTAATAAGTCAGGAAAATACAGAGGAATGGATTCAAGATGAGGAAGATAGGCTACCTGTACCACTTCCAAAGACAAATGTAAAGCTAATTGAAATGAAAGCCGAAGATATTCCAATCAATGAGGATAATTATGATACAGCATTTGATTTATTTGGTTCGGAATATTTATGTCGAATTTTGGGTGCACCTTTGTATAATGAAGTTCCTGAAGAATTAGAGTGTCCAATTTGTAACCAAGAAATGAAATACATTGCCACAACTACACAAGACCTTGGGGAACGGGAGCTCATTTCGGTTGTGGATTTTCAATTAGGTGAGATGAATATTTACTTTCATTTATGCAAAGATTGTTTAGTTATTAAATCTCATATATAAGGAACAAAAAACATTGGGCATTTTCGTAGATTAAGTAAGGCTGTTTCTACGGCCTTTTTCTTATTTATTAAGGTAATATATTTCCAAAATGATTAAGGGAAAATTCAACTAGTAGCAGAATAGTTTAACAAGGAATTAAAGAAATAAACTCGAAATGATAAGTAAGTGACATATTTTAAGGGGGGAACATGAAAAAGATAATTTTTGTTTATATTTTATTAACCGATTATCAGTATTATCTTAGTGTCTTTAACACCATTTCTGATACCATCCAACGTTGAAAGTTACGAAGAGTTTCAAGATGCTAAATTTGGATTCCCTATCCCTTATGTTAAACAGAATCTATTAGAATCAGGTTCTGGTTATGAAGGAGGATTTCCACATCAATTTGGATTACAATTGGATTTTTTAGATAATACCCCCCAATTTAACTTTAGTTTTGTAAATTACCTTTTTTCTGTTTGCATCATATATTTTTTTCTATTGTTAATCTATTTTCTAATTAGCAAGTTATTATACAAATAGTATAAAAAACGATTTTATACAGTAAATACACAATGAAAAACCTTCACATATAACAGGTGAAGGTTGGAACACTTATTTATCACTTTTACGGTATTCTGGAAAGAGATAACCTCCTAATAACGCAAATACAATAAGAATCCAATAAGGAATATGTTGCATTTCATTTGGTTCTATATATACCCTGTTAATTAGTAAATCTGCGCAACATATGAGTATTAATATAATTGCAATAACTGTTAACTGTTAGATAAACCACTATACACAATAAACTTTTTACAGTAAATTTCAAACGTTGTAGGCTGGAGGTAATCTATAGTTTTAAAGATTTGATTGCAGCATCTTTATTTAACTAAAGTTGGAGTCATTAATTTATGCTTTGGGGTAAAATTTAGTAATAGTAAGGAGAGGGTGAGCGGTCTGCTATTAAAAGATATTGATTTAGACTTACCGTATTACGAAAATAAAACTTCTATTAAAGAACTTATAAATATCCATGAAAAGGATGCAATCCTTCTTGATTATGAGATGAATTGGAAAGAGAAACGAATGAATTTTCGGAATGAAATTAGATGTATTGCCGATTTATATTTACATCATTTAGGTAAATTTCAAACCCAGGAAACTAAAAAAATCATGATAAATTGTGTAGAAAGAGTACATAACAATGAAATACGGAATTGTGACGGTTTCACTGAAGTAGAAGTGGAATTTGACTTTAGAACTTATACAGAATTCGAAAAAGAAGAAAAAAAGAAATTCATATTAGAAAAGTTATATGAAGGGGTCTTAAAAGTAGGAGAAGCTTATAAATGGGAAATACCAATACTTAACCTGGCTTATCAAAAAGTAATAGAAGCTAACTATAAAAATGAATATGTATGGAAACAAAAGGTTTCCCCTTCAAGAAAATACACCGCAGAGATTTTTTGTCAGCATGATATAGATAACTATACCGTCACGATGAATATCAAAGTAAGAAGCACTGATGAATTACTGAAAAGTGAGCTTCTTATTGTTGAAAAACCAAATGAATTTGCTTTTGTTAAACATCTTGGAAATTTGAAGTGGATTACCAATACGGAAGTTGTATTTTCTAATAAAAATAAAACAAAACAATGTCTGGTTTGTATTGAATAGGCGATAACGATTGAGCTAAATTAAATATATATGTCTGAAAGAAGGTAATATTGTGTTAGATTACATTTGGTTAAATGATAGATCGCCCATCTTAAAACAAATTCGAAGGCATTTTAAATCTGCCGCAATATTACTCCATCCCTTTGTCCAAATGCCTTCAGGATGGGAGATAACAGTGAGAAAGACTCCCTACGAACACATCTATCCAAGTGATGAAGAGATTTTAACGATTGGGAAGCCCGTTTCTTGGCAGGAAATGATGTCTAGTTGTAGTTTAAATTCTTATAATGAGCTAGCGATAGCTTTAAAGACCTCTATCAGTGCTCTCAGGAAAGAATTTAAAAGAGAGGATTTAGCTAATAAGCTAAATTCAAATCTTAATCAAGATCTTTTTTATCCTACAGAAGATAGTACATCATTGTTTTTGTTGGATCGTTTACTGAAAGTCATTGGCTCAAAAGAAGCAAATAAATTATATTTCTCAGCACCAATCTTTGAGAACTGTGGATTTTTAGATATACATGATACGACTCCTTTAGACATATGTAACCTTTCGTGTAATGAGTTAATTGTGACGGATGAAAATATGGATTATGCTTTTATGAGCTTGTATGATTCTTTTATAACTTTGTTGCTTGCAAAGGAAGAGAGTATTGAACATATTGTTCAATCGATGAATTTCGAAGCTATACTATGTGACCAAAGGACGTTTATTAACTGGTATTATAAATAAGAAAATAACACTAAAATTTAACAGAGCAATACAAAAAAGGTACAGCTGAACATTATTTATTTTATCCAGTAGCAAAAAAAAAGAACGCCCCCAATTTCTCCCCAGTTTCCCACCGACTTCCTCACCCTATTGCTTCGTTTGCTACATACTTTTGCTGTCATTTCGAACACTACCTATGAGAGGTAAGCTCCTCTCAAACCATTTGGGAAAGGATGAAATGAATGGCTAAGCATAAGAAACAAAAAAACTCGAAGCATAGACCAAAGCAAAAAACATCTGGTTCTGCAAATGGTAGGAACGGTTATCATTAAATAGAAAAGGGAGTGGAGGATGGTTCTCACGTTTTATTGAAGGTGGAAATGAAGCGGAAGAGCCGTCCTCATTCTCCCTCTGTAGATTTATTTTTTTATTTTAAAAGCTTTACCATTATTAGTACTAAATCCTCCAGCTTGGATTAGGGCAATGAATCATACCCTTTCCTCTTAAAGGTGTTACTTCATCTTATCCCCAAGATGGACTTTTTCAGAATCTCGAAACCGCCCTATTGTTAAAAGGCAAAAGTGGAAGAAATCTTCTTTTGTTTTTAGTTGTATTTAAAGAGACAAATGGTTTTAATTCATGCTTATGAAGGTTTCTTGCAATTTGTCGAAAGCGAATGCTGTTTTCATTTGTCGGATCAAACGCGATAGGTGTGCCTTTATGGTTTGATTGGATAATCATTAAATCGTTTGTAATGGTTCCAAGGCAAGGAACGTGTAATCTATCGATAATTTGTTCATTATCTAAAAGGCCAAGCTTTTTATTCTTGATTGTATAATCCATATTAATGATCAATTTTGCATTTCTAATGTTCATTTCTTCTAAGAGCCCGAGTACACGATCGGCATCTTGGACGGAAACAGCCGTAGTATTCGTTAGAACAATGACTTCATCTGCTGCCTCAACTGCAGTTTTAAAACCAATCTCGATTCCGGCGGGAGAGTCAATGAGAACATAATCATACGCTTCAGAAATGCTATTTATGATTTCAGTAAATTTCTTTGGCTCTAAGCTAGTGTGTGAGTATAATTTGCTTCCAGGCAGTAATGTCAGATTAGATAAACTTTTATGCTTGATGACGACTTGATCTAAAGAGCATTTCCCGTTTATGAAATCACCTATATCATAAATTACCCTGTTAGTTAGCCCAAGGGCAATATCTAAATTTCTTAATCCAAAGTCTGCGTCAACTAAGCAAACCTTTTGTCCGAGAAGGGCAAGGGATACCCCTAAGTTGGATGTTACGGTTGTTTTTCCAACACCACCTTTTCCTGAAGTGATTGTAATAGTTCTAGCCATACATGTTTACCTCCATTACGATTGTGCAGATGATTGAAATAAATCGGTTTAGCTAAAGTCATATATTTGTTATTTGATTATGTTTTAATGAATTTTTAAGCCGAATACTTAATTGATTTTGACGTTTCTTTCTTTTTCTACTGTGAATGATTGTAAAAGAAATAAAAATGCAAATAATGATAAAAAGAAGAAGCAAATTGACATCCCTCTCTTTCCTTTGTTTATTGTGAAAGGTGATTTATCTACTAAAGTCATTATTTATTTTTATGTATGAATTACCCAGAAATAGTAATATTTTCACATCCAGGTTACGAGAAATCCTGTGAAGATATAATCTTACCTAATTTCCCTATACAAAAACTATACAATTGCCCCGAAATGTGTCTTTTTACATATGAATTAATTGAGTACTTCCCAATTTTCACTGCCGTACTTAGGACAATAGACTTTTATGAAAAAGGATAATCGTCCCATTTACTTCTTGTACGCATTAGCACTTCTTTAATCCCAACAGAGCATAATTCATCTAACAAGAAGGGATAGTAATAAAAAAGGTTGGAAGCTTTAGGAACGTTTCAACGATTCCATGTGAGGTGCAGCATATTGATGAAGAGTGTAAGGATATTTTTTCGTGACTGGAAGACGATTGCTACGAATTGGGTAGCAGCCATTTTAATAGGAGGCTTAATTTTTTTGCCCTCCTTATATGCATGGTTAAATATTGAGGCTTCTTGGGATCCGTATGGTCAGACGAATCAGCTCCCGATTGGGGTTGTGAATGAGGATAAGGGGGGAACGATTCGAGATAGGGACATTGATGTTGGGAGTGAAGTCGTTGAAAGCTTGAAGAACAATGATAGCCTTGATTGGCATTTCACGAATCGGAGCAAGGCTTTAGATAGACTCGAATATGGTGATTATTATGCTGTTGTCATCATTCCGGAAAATTTCTCTGCACAGCTTGCTACAGTTCTTAACGATGAGCCGAAAAAGGCTGAAATCGAATACTATGTAAACGAAAAGGTAAATGCGATTTCCCCGAAAATTACCGAGAAGGGGGCTTCGGCAATAGTTGAACAAATTACAGGTGAATTTATTTCTGAAGTAAATGGGACTATTTTTAGCCTTTTTAATGAGATTGGTGTGACGCTTGAAAAGGACCAATCGGATATCGAACGATTTGAGGGATATGTCTTTCAGCTTGAAGAACGATTGCCTGAAATCAATCGGCTTGTATCAGATGCTTACGACGAATCAAAGGATGGACAAGCACTTTTGAATAAGGCTGGTCAAATGCTTCCGAAGGCAACGGAGGTTGTAGGAGGTAGCCTACATACGATTGATGAAACAACCAAATTGCTTCAAGCAGCAGAGGAAAGACTTAATCAGCTCGCCCCAAAGGTTGAAGCTGATTTAAAAAGGGCGCAGCAAATCGCACATGATATCAATGAGTTTACTTCAGGCCTGCAAGGAAAAGACATCGATATGAGCACAGGTCAGGAGTTAGCCAAGCGGCTGGATGACCGAGTACAAGAGTCTATCGAGCGAATTGGAGCTGTTGAAGCCGCAATTAAGCAACTTCAAGAGCAAAACGGGGAGCCGCAGGAAGAGGGCGAAGCGAATAACGAGTCAGGTGACCAATTAAACCAGGCATTAAATGATTTACAGTCGTTGAAGACTGCCCTGCAATTGATTCAAACAGAAAGCAATGATATCAAAGGCTTTCTTACTGACAAACAAACAGTAATCGACCAGTTCATCACAAACCTGAATGAAAAATCAAAGCAAACCGCAACACAAATTGACGCCTTTTTAAAGGAATATCATGAAACGATAGAGCCAAGGGTATTAGCAGAGGTTAGCTCGGCGAAAAAGACAATGGCAGATGCACGAGCACTATTAATTGAGGCGCAAAAAACGATCCCCGCTGTCGATAAGCTTATTTCCAATACGAAGGGCACATTATCAGAAGGGCAGACATTATTAGTCGATGTTTTAAATGAGTATCCATATGTAAATGCGAAGGTGAATGAATTAGCCGATCGGATTCGTGAATTTCAAAAGGATGCTGATTTACGGAGTATTATCGATCTTTTGAAAAATGATCCAGGTGCTGAAAAGGGCTTTTTTGCAGAGCCTGTCGTTCTAAATAAAAATAGTGTGTTCCCGATTGAAAACTATGGAACAGGGATGACTCCATTTTATACAGTATTATCGTTATGGGTTGGTGCATTGCTGCTCGTTTCCTTGCTGACAACAGAGGTACATCATCATGAAGACTATACAGAAAGACAAATCTATTATGGCAAGCTCCTTACCTTTGTCAGCATTGGTCTAGCACAAACACTCATCGTAACGATTGGTGATATCTTTATTTTAAAGGTAAACATCGTCCATCCGCTTCAATTTGTCCTATTTGGCTTATTGATTAGCGCTGTGTTCATGACGATTGTGTACACACTTGTTTCGGTTCTTGGCAATGTTGGAAAAGCAGTTGCGATCGTTTTTCTTGTCTTACAAATCGCCGGTTCAGGTGGAACATATCCAATTGCATTACTACCGAAGTTTTTTCAAACAATAAGTCCGTTTCTGCCTTTTACGTATGGTGTCGATCTCATGCGTGAAGCAGTTGGCGGCATTGTTCCTGAACGGGTGATGAGGGATGTCCTATTTCTAGTATTATTCGGTGTTCTCTTTCTCATCATCGGTACATTCTTAAAGAAGCTTTTAAACAAGTCAGTCAAACGAATTATGAAGAAATCAGAGGAGTCGGGGTTGTTTCATTAGAGTGGAATGCCACCATCTATCCTTCTATAGAAAAGGATAAAAGGGGCGTTTCTCCTAGAGTAGAAATGTGAGAACCGTCCCTATCCATCCATTTATCCTTTTATGAAAGTCCTCCAGTCATTAATGATAAGCTCTTCCGTTTCAGGATTGTAACGAATTAACTTAAAATGCTTGATAAAGCGTTCCAATAGCAAGCGAACTCTAACAATCGAATAACCCAATTCAACTGCCATTTGTTTTTCTGTAATGTAATACCTTCCAGTTTTTGTCGTATTTGGATTTGTAAGAAGATAGAGATAAAAGTACTTATCGACAGGATCCATTTCCTCTAATATAATCGGGTCTTCCCAAAAATCAGTAAATAACTTTTGATGTTTTGGCATCATCAATCACTATCCTTTCTTTTTTAAAATTCCTTTCATAGAAGATATATAGTGAAAGAAAGAAAAAGGAGCGTATCTTTTCGTATAAATGTGAATAATTTGTGAAAAATTTTAAGGTCTATCATTTGATGGAATGTATTAAGTATGTGGACTGTTAAATAGGCTGGGAATAGAGGCGGGATAATGTGAGATTGGGGACGGTTCTCATACTTCCTACTCATATAGGAAGTGGAAGAGCCGTCTCATTACAGCCACCACTCCCTCGCTTAAATCACCCGATGCTTCGAAAACTGTCTTCGATATTCATTTGGCGAAATGCCCTCCTTTAACTTAAACTTCTTACTAAAATAAGATACCTGATTAAACCCACATTTCTCCGCGATTTGCTCAATACTCTGGTCAGTCGTAATTAATTGAATCTTCGCCTTCTCAATCCGAAGTTGGTATAAATATTCTGTTGGGGTACAGCCTAAATGTTCGATCATACATCTTGAAATATGATTAGGATGAAAGTTTAATGCCTTCCCCAAATCTTTATATGTTATTTTTTCCTTCATATGATTTCTCAAGTAAGTAGCGGCTTTTTCTGCAATGATGACGGAGCGGAAGGAGTGTTCGATTATTTTACTGTTGGCGACTTCGTGTAGTAGTTGTAAGAAGAGCATTTGTTTTTCCCACTCCCAAGAGAATCTCATATCTCCGTCGAAGTATAATAGCTTTTCACAAAGTGAGGTGACAGTTTCCCAGCTTTTTATCAAGCATATTTTTGGAATTAAGAGGGTGAACTTTTTTTCCTTGTATGGGTTAATCGTTTTTCGGTCAAATGATGGTAACTGCTGTTTGGTTAATTGAGTTGATAGAATACCTGGTGCATAGGTCCAGTCACACGGTGTTGTAAAGTGGAACCAGTAGAACTGTGTCATTTTATCACAAGGGGCGAACGGATAGTGGTGTTGATCTGGGCCTAGGATGAGGGCGTTTTTTTCCTCAACTGTGAACTTTTCTTCTCCTTCAATCATATAGAGGCATCCTTTTGTGACGATGATTAAATCGAAAACAGTGATGTTGTATCGATTTGGATGTTCTTCTCCACTTCGATAGGTCTCTTTTCCGCCAGCAATATACATTGGTAGTGGGGGGGCTACGATTTGAATCAAATTCATCACTCCCTATTACATAATGTTTAGATAGTATAAATCCTATGTCCCAACTTGTTCAGATAGTATAAATTCATGTTGAAAACGCTTATATTTTTTGTGAGATTACGAGAGTAAAATAATCCTATACAAATTGAAACAACGGAATAGGGGGTTAGGAGACTTCGACTAGACAATGAGCAAAAGAATTTCAGAAACATGTATGTAGTAGGTAAATGGATGTAGGGCTAAGTTTTTATCAGTTTCTATGAGAGGGTTTACACAAAAGATAGGGGGTACCTCTATGAGGATATCTAGACTTATAAAGTTGACAGTTGTATTAGGCTTAATCCTTTCTTTTATTATAGGCTGTTCAAATAACAAGGAGTCAAATGGTGGTTCTAGTGATTCGGGAGAAATTATTTTAGAAATGTGGACGAGAGAAGCAAGTGAAAAAAATGTCCGCGCTGCTGCGGAGGAGTTTAATAAAGGGGATCATGGCTTTAAAGTTGAAGTTACGTCTTTCCCAAATCACAATCTATCAGACCAATTCGCGAGTGCATTGTCTGCAAATGAAGGACCTGATATTATCTCGATTGATTTAATTCTAGCACCATATTTTTCATCCATTGGTGCATTTCAGGATTTATCTGGGTTTGTCGACTCCTTGGAATATAAGGATCAGTTCATTGATGCAATGTCTCGCTTAGGACAATATGATGGAAAGCAATACGCGGTTCCATTTAGCGCCGATGTGTCAGCACTTTTCTATAATAAGGACCATTTTGAAAAAGCGGGTCTTGACCCAGAGGATCCACCAGAAACATGGCAGGAGCTACGAGACTATGCAAAAAAACTAACGACTGGTGACCAATTTGGCTATGTGTTTAATGGCGGAGATTTAGGTTCATATGCCTTTACATTTTTGCCGATGATTTGGGGGAATGGGGGAGATATCCTGAATGAGGATGGAACCGAATCTGTGCTAAATTCTCCTGAAGCGGTTGAAGCACTTGAGTTTTATAAAGGGTTAACCTATGACGATAAAGTCACGCCACCTGGTGTCATTACGTATACGGGCGGACAATCTGACGATGCATTTACTTCAGGTAAAGCGAGTATGATGCTTGGTGGAAATTTTAATCTTGGAAAGCTTATTACAGATTTTCCTGATCTTAATTTTGGTGTAACGATGATTCCAAAAAATGAAGGCAAAGAGCACTCTTCCTTCGCAGGTGGCGAATTAATTGCGATTCCAGCTGTCTCTAAGTACAAGGAAGAAGCAATGGAATTCATTGAGTTTGCCTTATCTGAGGAGCTACAGGTTGAACTATTCGCAAAAAATGGAACCATTCCTGTAAGAGAGGACTTTTTCGACAATGAGTATTTTAAAAATGAACCTCGATACCAAGTGTTCGCCGAATCTCTTAAAGTAGCAAGTACACCATATACAACGAAGTACACTGAAATATTTAGTAAACCACTGTTAGATGCGATGCAGAAGACATTACAAGGTCAGGTTAGTCCAGAAGAAGCATTTGAAGAAGCTCATAACGAGATTAATAGCATACTAGGAAAATGATCGACAGATGAGGGGGATATTTAGTCCCTTTCATCCCCAAGCTTAAGGTGGTGATTGTTTGTGAATGTCAAAGGGAATGAAAATCTGAATGTAGCTCTTACGAAAAGAAAACGGAAATATAAGCTAAGTCATCTTCTCTTTATTCTCCCAGCAGTCTTACTAAATGTCGTGTTCTTTATTTACCCATTTATTCAGTCGTTTATTATGTCATTTTTTGATTGGCCTTTACTTGGAGAAAAGGTGTTTATCGGAATTGAAAACTACTTGAATCTTTTCAGGGACAAAGAATTTTGGAATACACTTTGGTTTACAACAAAATATACACTTCTTATTACTCCGGCACTTTTCCTAGTAGGGCTAGTCTTAGCATTACTGATTAATAACCGGTTAAGAGGCACCGCACTTTTTCGTGCCGTATATTTCATGCCCGTTGTTATCTCGATGGTTTCTAGTAGTTTAATGTGGCTATGGATGTATAACGATATTTATGGATTAATTAATTTCTATCTCATGGAATTCAAGCTAATTGAGTACCCGATCCATTGGATGGGAAACGCAGGTACATCGTTACCAGCGATATCGTTTATGATTGTTTGGAAAATGGCTGGCTTTACGATGGTGATTTTATTATCAGGCTTACAATCGATTTCCCAAGAGGTATATGAGGCAGCGAAAACAGATGGCGCCACTAAGTGGCAGCAATTTCTCTATGTCACTTTGCCGTTACTCAAACCATCCATCGGTCTATCGTTGATTATCTCAGTCATTGGCTCTGTGCTCGCATTTGAACAGTTTTTGATTATGACAAATGGTGGTCCTTCAAGTACAACGACAACAGTTGTTCACCATATTTACAATACATCATTTAAGTACTTCCATTTTGGCTATGGGTCTGCGATGACGATAATTTTACTCATCATCCTTATTCTTTTGAGTGTCTTTCAAATGAAGCTTTTACGAAGTCCAGAGGAAAATTAAGGAGGTGGAGGTGGTGAAGGCCATTTTAGTTGAGTTAAAAAATAGTAAATTTACCTATCTCATCAATATCATCGTGACGATTTTATTTTTATTACCGTTTCTATGGATTGTCAGCACCTCATTGAAAATACCAAGTGACATCACGAAATATCCACCAAGTTGGATACCAGAAAACCTAACGTTTGATAACTATAGCAACATCTTTACTCTAGAGGGTGGCCGTTTTATTACCTTTCTCGCTAATAGTGCCATTTTAACGATTTGTACAGTTGTAGCTGTAACGTTTATCGGGGCTTTAGGAGCGTATGGATTTTCGAAGCTGAATATCCCGTTTAAGAACATTCTACTCTTGCTAATAATGATTACGCTAATGATCCCATTTCATGGGCTATTAATTCCATTGTTTTCAATTATTAATAATCTAAATTTAATGAACACACATCTTGCCCTTGTACTGATTTATGTGACGTTCCAACTACCGTTTGCGATATTTATGTTGAAAAATTCATTTGATGCAATTCCTAGTAGTTTACGAGAAGCAGCGATGATTGATGGAGCTAGTGAATTTCAAAATTTCTTTCGCATCTCCTTGCCTTTAATATGGCCTGGGTTAGCAACAGTTGCAATATTCTCTGCTTATACAACATGGAACGACTTTCTTATCGCCTTAGTCTTCGCCAATGCTAATGATATGCGAACATTAAACGTCGGACTAACAAACCTAGCCGTCGGACAATATGGAACTGATTGGGGATTACTCTCATCAGGAGCCATCATCGGTTTCCTCCCAATCATCATCTTGTTTCTCTTCCTGCAGCGTTACTTTATTACAGGGTTAACGAGTGGATCGGTGAAGTGAAATGGAGGGATAGTTCTCATGCTTTCATTAAGGAAAGGGAACGTTCCCACTTTGCTCTCCACGCTACCCAAATTCTTGGAATGGAGTCGATAAGATGACAATGACACGCAAACAAGGAAAAAAATTAGTTAAAGTGAACGATGATTTTTGGAGTAAAAAAATCGATGTGATTAAAAACGAGGTGATTCCTTATCAGTGGAAGGCATTGAATGATGAGCTTCCGAATACAGATCCGAGTCATGCAATTGCAAATGTGAAAATTGCCGCAGGATTACAAACAGGTGAATATTATGGAATGGTCTTTCAGGACAGTGACCTTGCAAAATGGCTTGAAGCTGTTGCCTACAGTTTAGAGAATCAGCCAGATCCAGACCTAGAACAATTAGCAGATTCAGTTATCAATTTACTAGAAAAGGCTCAGCAGGAAGATGGCTATTTAAACACATATTACACAATAAAGGAGCCAAACAATCGTTGGACCAACTTGCGTGATAATCATGAATTATATTGTGCAGGGCATTTAATCGAAGCAGCTGTTGCCTATTATCAAGCAACTGGGAAGCGAAAATTTCTCTCAGTGATGTGCAAATACGCAGATTATATTGCTACTGTTTTTGGTAAAGAGGAAGGAAAGCTTCAAGGGTATCCAGGTCATCAGGAAATCGAATTGGCTTTAGTTAAACTGTACAATGTAACAGAAAATGAGGAATACCTGAATCTCAGTAAGTATTTTATTGATCAAAGGGGACAGCAGCCACATTATTTCCGCGAAGAAGCCAAAAAACGTGAGGATACTAAACCATTTTGGTGGAACGACGATTTAGCCTACCATCAATCACATCTACCTGTAAGAGAGCAAACAAAGGCTGTAGGTCATGCAGTAAGAGCAGTATATATGTACACTGCAATGGCTGAGTTAGCGAAAAAAACAGGTGATAAATCATTACTAGATGCATGTAAAACATTATGGAAAAATGTTACACATCAACAAATGTACATTACCGCTGGAATTGGCTCAATGGAGTTTGGAGAGGCCTTTTCATTTGATTATGATTTACCAAATGATACGTCATATACAGAAACATGTGCCTCAATCGGATTGGTTTTCTGGGCAAATAGCATGCTGAAAGTCGAAAAAAACGCAGAGTATGCAGATGTGATTGAAAGAGCTCTCTATAACGGGATATTAAGTGGCATGAATCTAGACGGCAAGAAATTTTTCTATGTCAATCCATTAGAAGTAACACCAGCAGTCTGTGAACATCGTCACGATCACCATCATGTAAAACCTGTTAGACAAAAATGGTTTAAATGTGCCTGCTGTCCACCAAATATTGCTCGCTTAGTTGCCTCAATTGGTCACTATATTTATTTGCAGGAAGACAAAGAACTGTTTATTAATCAATACATTGGCAACGAGGCCCGATTCGTTATCAATGAAGAAAATGTAACGATTAAACAAACTACAAATTATCCATGGGACGGAAAAGTTGAGGTGACTATTAATCTAGCAAGCGATCAAACATTCACCCTCGCCTTCCGCATCCCAGGCTGGGCAAGAAAAGCTGAGATGACGATAAATGGTGAAAAAGTAGATATTAAAGCGATATGCAAAGATGGCTATGTCTATATAAAACGAGAATGGCAAAATCAAGATACAATCAAGTTAGAATTCCCAATGGAGATTGAAAGAATCCAAGCAAACCCAAAGGTAAGAGAAAATGCAGGGAAAATTGCCCTACAACGAGGTCCAATTGTATACTGTTTAGAAGAGGTTGACAACGGAAACCAACTACACCTAATCTCTATACCGAATTCAAGTAAACTAAATACAACCTATGAAAAAGACTTACTAGACGGCGTCGTCACAATTACAGGCGAGGCAATTCGAGAAAATGACAAAGACTGGAACGAAGCTCTTTATCTGCCATATTCTGAAAAAAATACAAAGATCATCTTTAAAGCTGTACCTTATTACACGTGGTGTAATCGGGAACCGGGTGAAATGAGAGTTTGGATAAAGGGAAGCTAGGCAAATGTGGGAAGTGTGGGATGGTTCTCATGCTTCCCCACTTCCATAAAAAGAGGTAAAAGAATCTTTTCTATTTTCAAAAAGAAAAACGGTGAAAAGATTCCACTAAATCACGAACATTCCTCGTCAAAAAACATTGGTCAACTTTTCAAATGCGAACAATTCATCATAAGATTGTATAACATAAAATAATGGCTTACTACAATTAGTAAGACCGTTTTCTTGTTTTTGTAGCTTTTAAAATTAAGATAGATTAAAAAAGACCCTTTAATCCATATTTAACAGGACATACCAAAACTCCATTTTGAAAAAAGATTGATCAAAATGGAGTTACTTTTTTATCTAAATATAAATTTATTGTAAAAAAGTTTAATCATTTCCATAATCCATATTTTGCAAACTCCCTTATTAGTTGTAGAGGAAATTTATTTTTACCTTGGATTAAGCATATCATTTTACTTATCAATTACTCTTTATTATTCCAGTTCATAAATAATTTTTTATTCTAATTTATTAATTTAAACCTGCTTTCCTAATAACTAAGGGGTTATGATTTTTTTTACTCTTCTGGCATCTTGCTTAACTGTGCTCGGGAAAGTGCCAAAGTTACTACAATAGCTATTGTAACTCCTAGTGCGCCTATCCAGGTAACTGAAGATAGTGATACTTTCTCGACAAAAATACCTCCAATTCCTGCACCAGCCGCCATTGCCAATTGCATTACTGACTGATTTAAGCCTAATAATATACCTGATGACTCTGGCTCGATTGTAGCCAAGTTATATTGTTGTGTTGGTCCTGATGACCATGCAGCAAATGACCATAGTATTAATATTATTAAAACACTAATATAAGAATTTGTTACAAGAGATAATAATATTAGCGTAATGATGTGTAACGACATTCCACCTAACAGTGTTTTTTGAACTCCCCAACGATCTGTACTAAATCCACCAAATTTAGAACCGAATAAACTTGCGATACCAAAAATCAGCAATACACCACTTAAAAGTTTTTCCTCTATTCCTGATATATTTAACAAGTAAGGTGAAAGGTAAGTGTACGCAATTGAATACCCTCCAAGCCAGAAAAAAGTAATTGCTAATCCAATTATAACCCTTCTTTTCTTAAGAAGAGCCAACTGTTTAACTAGTGGTACAGGCTTATCACCCTTAATAAGTGGAATAGATGCTCTAATAATTATCATTGCAAGAATTCCCAGCAGTGCTATTCCAGCAAAAATAACTTTCCAACCTAATAAACTAGAAATAATTCTTCCAAGAGGTACTCCTATGATTAATGAAGCCGTAAACCCCATAACCACTGTAGCAATAGCGCTACCTTGTTTACCTTCTGGTGCTATCTTTGCAGCGATAGTTAATGCTGTAACAACAACCATCCCTGCCCCGAGTGCCATAACTACTCGAGCTACTACAAATAATCCGTAACCTGGTAGGATGAATGCCAAGATATTACCTATTACGAACAAACCTAATGAAAAAATCATTAATTTACGTCTATCAATACTAGATGTTATTCCCATAAGAATAGGTGTAAATATTGCATATACAAGTGAGAATATTGTAATTAATTGACCTGCTGCAGCCAAAGTTATTTCAAGTGAATCTGCAATCGTATCTAAAATTCCCGAAATAATATATTCGGAAGTTCCTACTAAAAAGCTAACGATTGCCAAGATATAAATCTTCAAAGTATTAGACAAATGATGTCACTCCTTATAAATTTGTTTTCATATCTACATATCGTTAATCGTCGATATGATTGTTCAAAAAAATATATAGCATGAATACTAGCTATGTATTCTAGCGGAAATGAAACTGAATCCTTCCAAAGAATTCGTAAGGAATTCAGTTTCACTCAGTTATTTCTTTTGCTTCAAGAACTCGGCGATCCCATTGATGGCATCTTCATTTCTCTTGTAATAAGTATACTTACCTATACGGTCAGCCTTTATAAGTCCAACCTGTAAGAGCATTGAGAGATAATGAGATGCCGTCGATTGCGTCATTTCCAATTTTTCTGTAATTTGACTAACGCATACCCCGGTTTTGTTCATATCAATCCCTTCGTGGGGAGTGAAATGGAGATCTGGTTCCTTAAGCCATTCTAAAATTTTGAGCCTTGCTTCATTAGATAATGCTTTAAAAATATCAACTTGTTTCATACAAATCATTGTATCGAGAATTATCGAATTGTCAAGTGCGCACTCTTTCTTCGAACCCATATAGGATTAATTCTCAACAAAATTAATATTATACAATTCATTATATCGAGAATTATCGATGCGTCAAGTGTGAGTGGTATAACTTTTTTATAAACGGTTAAACTTTATTTCAAATCTACAGTTTTAAAACGCTTGATAATTTCCCTCGACAGTCGCATAACCTAGCTTTATATCTGAATTAGTAGAAGATTCAGCATTCCTGAATATATAACAAAACCTCGCGGATCCAATATAACTTGATCTAAAAAAACAAAAAGCCCAAAGAAATAAAAAATACCCTATAAAGTAGAAGTCTACCAATAGGGTACTTTTTAAATTCTGTGGGCATGTTTTTACGAATTATTTCGAAAAGGATAATACTTACTATATTGAAAGTTATAAAAGATCCACCAGACACCATTTAACCCATTAAACCCGAAACTGCTCCACCATTTCCCTTAATTGCTCTGCTAATGTAGCAAGCGATTTAGACGAAGAATCAATCTCCTCCATAGATGCTAGCTGTTCTTCAGTTGAAGCGGCTACTTCCTCTGAGTTAGCTGCATTTACTTTTGCTAGGTTACTGATTTCGGTTGCGGAGCTGGAAGCCTGGTTAACCTTTTCAGAAATTTGCTGGATTGTAAAAGTGATCTCTTCGATTTGTGGTGAGATGGTTTTCATACTGTTCATGATTCCATCAAATTTTTGTGATGTTTCATTTGTAATGTGCACACCTTGTTCGGCATTTTTGGTCACTTCATTCATTACGTTTACCGACTTTTCCGCATCTTGCTGAATGCTTGTAATTAAATCATGAATAAGCTTAGTTGATGCTTGAGATTGTTCTGCTAGCTTACGAACCTCATCTGCAACGACGGCAAAGCCTTTTCCATGCTCACCAGCACGGGCAGCCTCAATCGCAGCATTCAAGGCAAGTAAGTTTGTTTGCTCGGCAATCCCACTGATGACAGTCAGAATCTCACTAATTTCTTTAGAGCGTTGCGATAGGGATGCTATAACTTTATTTGATTCGTTAACCGAGTTATTAATCGATTGCATTTGTGTCAAACTACTCTGAACAAATTGTCGTCCTTCTTCAGCCTCACTTGAAGTTTCCCTTGAAACCTCTGCTACTTTTTTCGTTCTATCCTTTATTCCTGATACAGCCTGCTGAATCTCATTCAACGCACTTGAATTTTCTTCGATTTTCACAGTTGTATGCTCTGAGCTGCTCGCAATTTCCTGTGCAGAAGAAGAAACGGTTTCGGTTGCTTGAGCTGTCTGACCGGCACTTGCTGTTAACTGTTCAGCAGATGATGCCACCTGATTGATCGAATCCTTCAAGCTGAAAATAATCGACCGCAGTGTATTAACCATCGTATTAAAGCTATTGCCAAGCTTTCCGATTTCATCCTTGCCCTTCACGTCAATTTGCTCAGTTAAGTTTCCATTTGCAATCTGATCAGCTGACTTGATTAATGCTGATAATGGGCGAGTAATCGAACGAATGATAAAGGTAACAAGGGCAGCACCAACTAAAACAGATGCAATAATGACGATAATCGTTGTGATGAGAATGGATTTAACCTCTTCGTCAACTTCATCTGAATACATGGTCCCTGCAAGCTTCCAACCAGTTAACTCATTTGTTGTAAAGAACATTTTCTTTTCGTCTTTTCCGTTATGTAGGTAATCAAATGTACCTGCATCACTCTTATACAGGTTATCGTTTTGAACATTTTTAGGTGCTTCGCTACCTAGCTCTTGTTCAGGATGGTAGACAAATTTATGTTCTGAATCAAGGATATAAACATACCCTTCAGTTCCAACCTTGATTTCGCTTGTAATTTTTCCTATCTCATTTAAATTCACATTTGTTGCAACGACACCTTGTCCATCATTCGTTGTTTTTGCAATTGTAATGACAAGATTGCCAGTCGCATTTGATGTATAAGGCGCAGAAATAACAACCTTCCCTTTATTATCCATTGCTAGCTTATACCAATCTCTTACTCTCGGATCATAATCATCAGGGTTTTTCATTGAAGAAGGAGAGTTAATGTATACTCCCCTTTCCGTTCCGACAAAGACCAATTCAAGCTCAGGGTGAACTTCCTTAAAGCGGTCAAGCTCTTTGGACACTTCCGAACTAACTCCGATATTGGAATTTTCTTTCACACTGATCGCTTCAGAATTAATGACAGTTGATAAAAGCTCAACATCTCTCATTTTCGGTTCAATAAATTGATTGATTACATTGTTAAGCAGGTCCACATTCGAATTGGCTGATTTCATCATCTGATCCTCAACCTTTTGTGAAGCCCTTTCGAAGGAAAATGTTCCAATTACGATTGCCGGAATGATGAGAATCAGTAAAAATGAAACCCATAATCTTTTATTAATTGTCCATGTGAAGTTTACTTTTTTCTTCAATCTTGTTTTCAAAACGAGAACTCCTTTATCTTTTATTTTATTGAAATATAAAAAACTGAAATAATTAGGTGAGGGATTCGTGTTGTTAGAGCTATTGAAGGACCTCATTTTACGATTTTATGAATAGTGTAAAAACTAAAATATAGGTCATTGGTTATGTAATTTATTCCGTAAATCATATTTTGGGTGAAATAAGACCTATGACTATTATACTTTATATCGACAAAAATTCATAAAATTTAACATCCTTTTACTCGGAAGGGGGAATGATACCTAGTTTGTATCTAAGGAAAAGGGGTTCTTGAGTTTTCAAAAAAGGTGTTAAATCATCCTGCTTTAACTGTTTTTCTAATAAAATAATCTTTTCCTTCAATGTTTGAAGTTGGTACCTAAATTTTTAAAGAAGCCTAACATAAAAGGTAATGATCTTTTCTTCAGCTTTTACTCCCTTTAACAAGAGAGCTATTTTCACTTTGCAATGTTGAAGCTTGTTTTATTACTTGAAAAGCGATAAATTCAACGTCTAGTAAAATCTTTAAAAAAAGACTTGAACTTTTGAAGTCGTTTTCATATTATATTACTAAAGGTAGTAACTTTTAATTAAAGGTTACTATGTTATGATAAAAAAATAAACATTATAACAAATTTGAGGGAGTGTATGATTCATGAAATATTTTTTAGATAGTGCCATCATGGAAGAAATTCGTTATGCATATGAAAATTGGGGAATTGATGGGCTGACAACAAATCCTAAGCACATTATGAATAGCGGGAAGCCTTTCTTAACGGTTGTAGATGAATTTGCTAGTGAGTTTAGAGGGGTGGATAACTTCCCAATTTCTGTTGAAATCAATCCACATTTGGATGATGCAAAAGAGATGGTTTCAGAAGGGAAAAAGATTGCTGCCCTTTCAGAAAATTTTGTCATAAAAATCCCTTGTACAGAATCTGGTCTTATTGCTGCTAAGGAATTAGGAAAAGAAGGCATTCCAACGAATGTAACACTAGTATTTTCACCAGCACAGGCGATTCAAACAGCAAGAATTGGTGCTACATTTGTTTCTCCTTTCGTCGGCTGGAAAGAGAATAACGGAGAAGATACAAAGCAGTATATTCAAGATATTGCTAGTATTTATAAAACATATGGATTTGAAACAGAGATAATCGTTGCGGCATTAAGAAGTGGTAAGCAAATTGTTGATGCAGCAAAAGCAGGGGCGAATATTGTGACTTGTGGATTTGAAGTGTATAAAAATAGCTTTGAGCATCCTTTTACAGACTATGGTTTGAATGTGTTTAGAAATGCTTGGGATAACACGGTGAAAGAAGAAACAATCGTAAAATAAAAAGGGAAAGGGCTCTTTAACGGGACATTGTAAGGGCCCTTTATAAAAAAGGGGAAATTAACCTTGAGTTCATATGAATGGTTAAAAGATAAAAATCCACATTTGAATTTTTATCATGTGTTAGATAGTCAGTTTCGGGATTTTGGCAGAATAGTAGAAAACTATGACGTTGAGGAATTAAAAATACAGATGGGTAAAACAGATATTCCTCATGAAGGGAATGTGTATGTAGCATCTGAGCCCACGTTAGAACAAACATCATGTAAACGACAGTTTCAGGAGAGCTTTTATGGCGGTATGCCAATTCAAATCGGTTATTGTAATGGTAGTAATTCAACGTTAAATGGACTAGAATACCATAAAGGTAGTGAGATTAATATTGCAATAACAGATTTTGTCCTTTTATTAGGTAGAGTACAAGACATTGAGAATAATACTTATCACGTTAAAGATGTATCCGCTTTCTTTGTGCCTGAGGGAACAGTGCTCGAGCTGTATGGAACAACACTTCATTTTGCACCTTGCAGAGTGACGGATACTGGATTCAAGGCAGTTGTTATTTTGCCTAAAGGAACGAATGAACCGCTTGATGGAAAGGCAGAGCAGTACACAGCTGAGGACCAATTGTTGTTTATGAAAAATAAATGGCTGCTTGCACATCCGGAACGTAAGGTTCTTATTGATAAAGGGGCATATCCTGGGATTAAAGGTGAAAATATAGAGGTTTTCTATTAATTAATAGGTAAGGGGGTTATATAAATGGGTGAACAAAATGTTTTATTTACGTTGCTCTCATGTTTATTTTTCATAGCAATATTGGGAATATGGACATATAAGAAGACAAAGGGAGCTAACTCCACGACAGAAGGTTATTTTTTAGCTGGAAGAGGATTAACAGGCGGCTTTATTGCAGGGGCGTTAATCTTAACGAACCTATCTGCTGAACAAATGGTTGGGTTAAATGGGCAGTCCTATGGTGCGAATATGACGAATATGGCATGGGAAGTTACAGCTATCATTGCCATTGTGATTATGACACTTATTTTACTGCCACGATATTTGGGTGGAGCTTTTACAACTTTGCCACAATTTTTGCGTGATCGTTATGATGAAGGAGTAAGAAGATTAGCTGTTCTATTATTTATGTTAGGTTATGTTCTTGTCACGATCCCATCAACATTATACTCGGGTGCATTAGCTGTTATGCAATTGTTTGATGTACCAGGCTTGTTCGGGATTTCAGAAACACAAGCGATTTGGTTAATGGTTTGGGTGATCGGGATTATCGGGGCAGTCTTCGCAATATTCGGTGGAATGAAAGCGATTGCTGTATCGGATACCTTTATTGGTATTGGATTATTGCTAGTTTGTACACTAATTCCAGCCATTGCACTTTTCCAATTAGGAGATGGAAGCCTAATGGAAGGGTTTAAGATTATCTCAACAAATAACCCTGAAAAGTTAAATGCTGTAGGATCAAGTACAGATTCAGTACCATTCTCGACAATTATTACAGGGATGATTTGGGCGAACTTGTTTTATTGGGGAACGAACCAATATGCGATTCAGCGTACACTTGGGGCTGCTAATCTAGCAGAAGGTCAAAAAGGTGTATTATATACGGGATTTTTTAAATTGCTCGTTCCAATATTTATGATGGTACCTGGAATTATTGCCTTCCACTTGTATGGGGGAGATTTGAATCCTGTTGATTTAGCATTTCCGACGCTAGTAGCTAATATATTACCGTGGTATTTGCAAGGCTTCTTCTTAGTTGTACTTCTCGGTGCTGTTTTCAGTACATTTAATGCATTAATTAACTCAGCTGCAACAATGTTTGCTTTAGATGTGGTACAGCCATTAAAGCCGACAATATCTGATGAAAAACTACTTAGTCTAAGTAAATGGTTCGGAGCAGTATTAGCATTAATTAGCTTTTGTGTATCACCTTTATTAATGTATGCACCAGACGGCTTATGGGAACTAATCCGTCGCTTTACAGGCTTCTTTAATATTCCAGTTATCGCTGTTGTTTTAATTGGTATTTTTGCAAAAAGAGTTCCGGCGATTGCGGCAAAAATTGCGATCATCTTCCATGTGATTGTTTATTATATGCTGCTATGGGGAACAGACCACTTATTCGGATATAAGGTGGACATTAACTACATTCACATTTATGGAATTCTGTTTGTTACAGAGGTAGCAATGATGCTGATTATTGGCAAGTTCGCCCCAAGTAAAGAAGCATGGAATTTTACACCAAAGCCAAAGGTCGATATGCAGCCATGGAAATATGCACTATGTGTTTCTGTGATTTTACTAGGTTTAATGGTTGGCTTTTATATCGTATTCTCACCGATTGGTTTAGCATACACCGATGGAATCGTGTCACCTTATTTCTGGCCAGCATTATTAGGTTTAGCTGTTGTGACTGGGATTTTAGCGTTTATCTCAGTGAAGAAATGGAATGCAAAATATAGTAGCTATGTGAAAAAGCAGGTCACACAGGTTAAGGTTGATAAATCGAATTTCTCAGCATAATAGAGGAGGATGAAAGATGCAAAACACTCTAAATGATTCAAAATTAATTGTTCAAAATCTAGAATCGGGCTTCGAGGTCATATTAAATCAGGTTGTCCTGCTTCGCCATACAAAGGAGCAACCGATCATTTATGTTGGTCGTGGTCAAGAAACAATCGATATGTATCGCGGCAATTTCGATATAAAAGACTATGTCATTGAACGGATCCCGCTTACATTTGCAGAAATTAGCGAAAGTGACAATGAAATCAACATAAACCTTTCAAATGCAGCTAATTCAGTGGCTGTACTAACTCTTTCATTGAAGAAAGAGGAAGGACGTTTGAAAATAGATTTTACAAATCATGACCCAACAATAAATCGATTTTGGTTAAGAATTGCTGCTACTCCTGAGGAAAAGGTTTATGGCTGTGGGGAACAGCTATCTTACTTTAATCTAAGAGGCAAGAACTTCCCGTTATGGACTTCCGAACCGGGAGTTGGTAGAAATAAAAAGACATATGTTACATGGCAGGCAGATGTAAAGGATAAAGCTGGCGGTGATTATTACAATACAAACTTTCCACAGCCAACCTATGTATCTAGTCAAAAATATTATTGTCATACAGAAACAACGGCATATGCAGATTTTGATTTTCGTCACTCAGAATTCCATGAATTGCAAATATGGGAAGTCCCTAAAGCAATGATCTTTGAAACGGCAGAAACGTATGTAAAACTTGTTGAAAAAATTTCAAATTTGTTTGGGAAGCAGCCTGAATTACCAGAATGGGTCTATGATGGAGTCATCTTAGGGATTCAGGGAGGCACGGAGATTGTTGAGCGGAAATTGGAAAAAGCCCTTGCTGCTGGAATGAAGGTTTCAGGTGTATGGTGTCAGGATTGGCAAGGTAAGAGAATCACCTCATTTGGAAAGCGTTTAATGTGGAATTGGAAATGGAATGAACAGGAATATCCGCAACTAGATAAAAAGATTCCTGAATGGAAGGAAAAAGGGGTTCGTTTCTTAGGCTATATCAATCCGTATGTAGCCATTGAGGGAGACTTGTATAAGGAAGCTGAGAAAATGGGGTACTTGGCCTTAAATGCTCAGGGTGATGTTTATTTAGTTGATTTTGGCGAGTTTTATTGCGGAGTTGTTGATTTTACAAATGAAAAGGCATGTGAATGGTATAAGCAAGTAATTAAAGAAAACATGATTGACTTTGGCTTAGATGGCTGGATGGCAGATTTCGGTGAGTATCTGCCAACAGATGTTGTGCTGAAAAATGGTGTAGATGCACGTATTATGCATAATGCATGGCCAACTATGTGGGCGAAAATTAATTATGATGCGGTTTCTGAAGCTGGAAAATTAGGCGAAGTTGTCTATTTCATGCGTGCTGGATATACAGGGGTGCAAAAATATTGCACAATGCTATGGGGGGGAGACCAAAGTGTTGACTGGTCATTAGATGATGGCTTAGCATCTGTCATTCCTGCTGCACTGTCTTCAGGGATGATTGGATGTGGTCTTCACCACAGTGATATTGGTGGCTACACAAGCCTCCATGGAAATAAGCGTTCAAAGGAATTGTTAATGAGATGGTCTGAAATGGGTGCTTTTACTCCTATGATGAGAACACATGAAGGAAATCGTCCTGATGATTGCTTCCAATTTGATGATGACGAGGAATCATTGAACCACTTAGCAAGAATGAGCAATATTTTTGTGACACTTGCTCCATATACAAAGTCATTAGTGAAGCTTAATTCAGAACGAGGTATTCCGGTTCAACGTCCGCTCTTTATGCATTATGAAAATGATAAAATAGCCTATGATCTTAAATACCAATACTTATTTGGTGAGGATATCCTAGTAGCACCTGTTCATCAAGAAAAGCAAAATGAATGGGAAGTATATTTGCCAGAAGATAAGTGGGTCCATTTATGGAGCGGGCAAGAATACTCGGGGGGCTACGTAACCGTGGATGCACCGATTGGATATCCTCCTGTCTTTTACCGTAAAGAATCGAAATGGAAGGATTTATTTTTGAAGGTATCTACGATTTAAATGGGTTCCTTATTTAAAGGTTGTTGATTTTCAACAGCCTTTTTCTATTTATCAGTTAGGGAATAATTGTAAAAAAACGAGGTGGGTGCAATGAAAAGATAGTAATGTATGCTATAATAGTTATGATGAAAGCGAATCAATGAATGAAGAATTGATTGAAAATAGGGGAATCTGTTAGCGGATAAAGAGAAAGGAGATATAAATTTGGCAAGTAAGGTTGATCCTAACAAGAATATTTCGTTATATCTTCAAGTAAAAGATATTCTTATTAAACGAATTCAAGAAAAGGTATGGCCCCCTAACACATTAATTCCGACAGAACAGGAGTTAATGGAGGAGTTTAATGTAAGTCGAACTACTTTGCGGCAGGCGATTTCTATTCTTGTGCAGGAAGGTCTATTAGAGAAGAAGCAAGGAAAGGGTACGATCGTAAAGTCTCAGCAATTAACGGGAAATGGCAGACTGAAGGGGTTTGCGGAGGAGGCAATGGAAAAAGGGCTAACACCTAATTCAAAGCTTCTTCGCGTTGAGTTTAAGCAGGACCTCTATCATGAGAAATCGATGTTGAACCTTCCGGACGATGAGGAAGTATTAGTAATCGAACGGATTCGGTTTGCAGACCAAGTACCAATTGCTTTAGAACGTTCATGCTGGCCCTCTTACATTGGCAAGCTGTTTATTAATCTTGATTTAAATAGTGCAAAGTTCTACGAAATTCTAGAACAAAACGACATCATTTTAAAGCGCGCACATGAGAAGATTTCAGCAATTAACGCTACCTTATATGAGGCAGATTTGCTTGGAATACGTGGTGGAGAAGCAATGCTTGAGACAGAAAGGCTTAGCTTTGGCCTTGATGATCGGCCGATTGAATTTTCAACGATTAAGTTTCGCAGTGATAAATATCATTATAATCTTAAGCTTACAAGATAGTTATACAGACAGGGACGATGAGTGTATCATTGTCCTTTTTCTTATATAAAAGATATTTAGAAAAAAATATAGAAAACACTTGAAATATTGTAGACGGTTTCATATCATAGTATTAAAGATACCTACTTTTCAAATAAAGGTAACTATGTATTTTGGGAAAGCATGAGACTTTATAGTGTTTATTTACTCTAAAATAATTGGGATAGAAATGTGTAAACCCTACGAACACAAGATAAGATTACTTTGAGTGCAACAATGAATTCAAAATTTTTTAAACAAAAAGGTAATGATGTATGACATTATTGTAATGATGACTAAGGGTGTTTATGCACAATGGTGAAGGGAGAAAAGAGGATGTCGAAAACAACAATTTTGTATCTTCCAATTGGAAGGAAAACATTCGATTTAGCAGCAGGAGAAATTTATCGTAGTCAAAGTATGCGATGGTTTGAGGAAAGCGGGCATACAATCATAGCTCCGAATGAAATCCTCACTTCGGTAGAAGAGCTTGAACAATTTTTACAATCAGAGGCTTCTACTAATATAGATACGATTTTATATCAAAGTGTCACATTTGCTGACGGTGAATTCATCGTTAAGGCTTTAGAGTTTTTTAAGGAGCCAGTCATTGTATGGTCTGTTCGTGAGCCAAGTGTTGGCGGGAGGCTGCGCCTAAATTCATTAACTGGTGGCAATAGCACAAGCAATGTTTTACGCAATCACCGTCATCCATTTTCATTTGTTTTTGGGAACCCAGATGAAGAAAGACTGCAAAAGGAATTACTTCAAAAATTTGCTGTTATGCGAGTGCTTAAATCGTTATCAAACCTGAAAATTGGGGTTGTCGGAGAGTATCCTCCAGGTTTCTTTTTCTCAGATGCGAATGAGGCAGAGCTTAAAGAAGCGCTAGGTGTTACTCTTCATAAGATGGATTTGCAAGAGGCCTTTCAAAAATGTGTAGAGCTTCCTGAGGATGAATGGATTGGTGAGGTTGATCGAGCGGAGCAGCAAGTAATTGGCCTGAATCGTAATGATGAAACGGTGAAAAAATTCGCTCAATTCTCAGCATATATAAAAAGGCATATTAAGGACGAACAAATTCATTCGATTGCAATGAGATGCTGGCCAGACTTTTTCAACGATTTAGGAGCTGCACCATGTTCTGTGCTTTCACAGCTAACAGAGGATGGAATGGTATCCTCATGTGAATCAGATATACATGGCTCACTATCTATGTATCTATTAAGAGAATTGACTGGAGGAAATGCCCCATATTTAGGGGACCTTGTCCATGTTAACGAGGAAAAGAACTCAGTTGTTTTTTGGCATTGTGGGGCCGGAGCTTATTCACTTGCGCATCCATCTACAGGGGCAACAGCTGGTGTACATCCAAACCGTAAGATGGGGTTAGCGATGGACTTTGGTCTTAAGGCTGGGGAAGTGACAATTTTCCGAGTAAGCCATACACCTGATGGTTATCGATTACTTGTGATGAAAGGAAATGCACTTGATGTAGAACAGCCGTTTACTGGCACCTCTGTAGAAGTAGAATTGAATTCAGATGTGACAACAACCTTATATGACCTTATGAATTCAGGGTATGAGCCTCATTTTGCATTAGTATACGGGGATGTCACAAAGCAGTTAATTGAACTTGGCCGCCTCCTAAATGTAGAAACGGATGTTTATCAATAGAAACATAGAAAAGCATCGTTGAGTTTTTCTAAAGCTACTTGAAAGGTAGGATAAAAGGTTGTTACTTCCACTTTGAAGGTAAGAATCTTTAGATATTGAAGGGAGTTTTTCGAAGTGGGAAGTAATGGTAAGCCTTCGAAACGAATATCGTTATATTTGCAGGTGAAAGATACGATAATTAAACGGATTCAAGAAAAGATATGGAAGCCGAATTCAATGATCCCAACTGAAAATGAGTTAATGGAAGAGTTCAATGTGAGCAGAACGACAATTCGTCAGGCCATTTCCTTTCTTGTTCAGGATGGAATTTTAGAGAAAAAGCAAGGAAAAGGAACATTTATAAAACCCGGAATATTTGTAGGCTCTTTAGGGAAATTAAAAGGCTTTGCAGAAGAAGCAATTGAGAATGGAGTTTTTCCAAGCTCAAAATTATTGCAGGTTCAAACAACTGGGAATTTGCAAGCAGAAAAATCAACGCTAAAGCTCCCAATTGACGAGAATATCGTTGTGATTGAACGACTTCGCTTTGCAAATCAGACACCTGTTGCAATTGAACGCTCATGTTGGCCGAATGATATCGGGAAATTGCTAATGAACGAGGATTTAAATAGCGCAACATTTTATGAAATTTTAGAGAGAAATGGTATTACGTTAAAACATGCAAAGGAAAAAATTTCTGCCATAAATGCGACTCTTATGGAGGCGGATTTACTAGGTATTCGCAGGGGCCAGGCATTATTAAAGATGGAAAGAGTTAGCTATGGAAATGATGATAGACCGATTGAATTTACAACGACGAAATTTCGTCATGATACTTACCAATATTCGATTGAACTGATGAGGTAATGCAATATGGCTAAACAATTATAAAGGAGTGGAGAACATGGCAACATTAACAGCAGGAAAACAATTTGGGTTATATATTAATAATAAATGGGAACAAACAGGAGAAACAATGGAGGTGCTAAATAAATATAACCAAGAGGTAATTGCACATATTTCAGTAGCTGGGAAGGAACATGTCGATGCTGCGGTTCAAGGTGCAAAGGAGGCATTAAAAAGCCCATTTTCACCGTATGCGCGTTATGAGGTGCTAATGAAGGCAGCACAGCTATTGGTTGAGCGTCGGGACGACTTTGCAAAAGTACTTGCTTTAGAGGTTGGAAAACCAATTCGTGAGTCAAGAGGAGAAATTGAGCGTGCTGCACAAACATTAATTATTTCTGCAGAAGAAGCAAAACGAATTCACGGAGAAGGGGTTCCAGTAGAATCAGCGCCAGGATCTGAGAATCGTATGGCCTTTACAGTTCGTGTACCTGTAGGTGTCATTGCGGCAATTACACCATTTAATGTCCCTGTTAACTTAGTTTGTCATAAGATTGGTCCTGCGATAGCTGCTGGAAATAGTGTTGTATTAAAGCCTGCAGAGGTAACACCGCTATCAGCCCTAATGCTAGCAGAGCTATTGGTAGAAGCAGGTCTTCCCGAGGGGCGTCTTCAAGTCCTAACAGGGGACGGCCCAGCTATTGGCGAATGGCTATTGGAAAACAAGGATGTAAATATGTTCACTTTTACCGGAAGTCCTAGTGTAGGTGAATCTATTCGTTCGAGGGCAGGACTGCGAAAGGTAGCACTAGAGCTAGGAAACAACTCAGCTACAATTGTCCACAATGATGCAAAGTTAGATCAAGCTGCAGCATTTATTTCCCAAAAAAGCTTTAACAATGCTGGTCAGGTTTGTATATCGGTACAACGTGTTTATGTCCATGAAGATATAGCGAAAGCATTTATTGACTTATTAAAGAAAAATACAGAAAAGCTTGTTATCGGTGACCCGATGGATGAATCAACAGATATCGGCCCAATGATTCGTCTTCGTGAAGCAGAGAGAGTAGAGAGCTGGGTTCATGAAGCTGTTGAACAGGGGGCAGTGATTGCATTAGGTGGAAAGCGTAATGGTGCATTATATGAACCTACTATTCTAACAAATGTGTCAGATGATATGAAGGTATGTCGCGAAGAAATCTTCGGCCCTGTCGTTTCAGTTGGAACATATAAAGAAATAGATGAAGTGATTGCAAAGGTCAATGACTCCGATTATGGCTTACAGGCTGGACTTTTCACAAATGATTTACAGTTTGCGATGAAAGCTGCACGTGAAATTGAGGTTGGTGGTCTAATCGTAAATGATGCGTCTGCATATCGTGTTGATCATATGCCATACGGTGGTGTGAAAAATAGTGGTAATGGGAAGGAAGGTCCGAAATACGCTATTGAGGAAATGACAGAGGAACGTCTTATTGTACTAAATCTCTAAACGATTCATGCTTGAAAAGCTATGAGCCTCTGACAATTGGAAGGGAAAGTATGTAGAGTGTACAGAAGAAGCGGGGGAAAGGGAGACCTCACATCGTTAGATCTAAGGAGGCTCCCAAGCTGCCGTTACAGGCTCAAGGATCCTAAACATATTACTATGAAGGATTGAAGGTGAATGGGTGGATTTTTTTCTTATCCTTATTCCGATTTTTGGTATATTCGCTCTCGGGTTTATCGGTCAAAAAAAGATCGGGTTTGATACAAAAACAATTTCAACAATGGCACTTTATTTAATGTCGCCGGTTTTAGTATTCAGAACCTTTTATACAACAGAATTTAATCTTACTTATCTTTATTTGGCTCTTTATACATTTCTTTTATGCTTTTCATTAATAGCTGTAGTCTATGTGATTGCATTTATTCGTAAATACTCTGTTAAAGAAACATGTGGCATGATTTTAGCGTCATCGTTTATGAACAATGGAAACTATGGGACACCCGTCGTACTATTGCTATTTGGTGCAACTGGTCTTGACTATGCAATCGTGCTAATGGTCATTCAACAGCTCGTTATGTGTACCGTAGGGGTTTATTATGCTGCAAAGGGAAGCCCTGAAGGTGATGGAGTACGCTCTGCCATTCGGGCAGTTCAGCGCATGCCGATGGTTTATGGAGCAGCCTTTGGACTTGTGCTCCAAGCCTTTCATGTGGAGCTAGGAAGCTCGATAACCCAGGCTGTCGATATGGTAGCAGATTCCGCTATTCCAACGGTCATGATCGTACTAGGCATGCAGCTTGCTAAAATTTCCTTAAAGAAATTTGAGAAGGAAAAAGTGTCGCTCTCACTCGTTACGAAACTAGCTGTGTCACCAGCAATCGCCTATATTCTTTCGTTGTTTTTACCAGTAGATGATATGGTAAAGCAAATCATGATCATAATGGCTGCAATGCCGACGGCCGCGAATACAACGATGTATGCCCTACAGTTTAATACAGAGCCTGAATTTGTTTCAAGTGCAACACTCCTTAGCACGACGTTAAGTTTAGCTACTCTACCAATCATCTTTATGATTGTTTTATAGAAGGAACGTCCTTTACAACTATAGGCTTTCGTCAATTCTCTTGATAGAAAGCCTTTTTAATATCTACCTTCCCCCTTTGCAAGGAGAACAGGCATAAAACACTAGAAATAAAAGAATACAACACCATATGCTGCATGGAGACTTAAGATGAGTAGATACGTATTTTAGATTCTAATCAATGAACATAGGAGGAAGTTAGATGTCGTTTCAAAGTCAACAAGTATTGCCTGCTTTTAGAGATATGAAACAGCTTGAACGGTTTATTGAAAGTGAATATGAGTATGGGCTTTTATTAGAGAGCCATATAGGGCAATTGCGGGGAATCATGAAGGCCGTTACAAAGGCACAGAAAAAGCTAATTTTACATGTTGACCTTATTAACGGACTGAAGGCAGACGAATATGCTGTCGAATATTTATGTCAGGAAATAGAACCAGCAGGGTTAATTTCAACTAAATCAAAGGTGATTCTAAAGGCTAAACAAAAAGGTATCTATGCGATTCAACGGGTTTTTCTATTAGATAGTACATCTTTAGAAAAGACGTATAAGCTAATGCCTAAAATACAGCCTGATTATATTGAGATATTGCCAGGGATTATTCCTTCTCTTATAAAAGAAGTACGGGAAAAAGCAGGAATACCAATTCTGGCTGGAGGATTAATAAAAAATGAGCAGCACGTTGCACAAGCTTTAGAGGCAGGAGCAACAGCTGTTACAACCTCGAGACAGGAGCTTTGGAAGACATACTAGCATAGAGTTAAACTAAGGAAATCAAAGATAAATAGAGTAGTTTTTGATTTAAACAACAATCTAGAAATTAAAGGTTGAGGTAAATATGGAAAAGTTTATATTAGCACTTGATCAAGGAACAACGAGCTCAAGAGCGATTCTTTTTAATAAAAACGGTGAAGTAGTTTATCAATCACAGGCTGAGTTTAAGCAGTATTTTCCTAAGCCTGGCTGGGTTGAACATAGTCCCGAGGAAATTTGGGGTTCAATCCTATCTGTTATTGCATCATGTTTATCAGAATCTGGAGTTAAAGCTAGTCAGGTTGCCGGGATTGGGATTACAAACCAACGAGAAACTGTTGTTGTCTGGGATAAACAAACAGGAAAACCAGTTTATCATGCTATTTGTTGGCAATCTCGCCAAACGACTCCAATTTGTGAAGAGTTAAAGCAAAATGGCTACAGTGAAATGTTCCGAGAAAAAACAGGTCTATTAATTGATCCCTATTTTTCGGGGACGAAGGTGAAATGGATTTTAGATCATGTTGACGGTGCGAGAGAAAGGGCGGAAAAGGGAGAGTTATTATTTGGAACAATCGATACATGGCTTATTTGGAAATTAACCGGAGGGAAAGCCCATGTAACAGATTACTCAAATGCCTCTAGAACGCTCATGTTCAATATTTATGATTTATGCTGGGATGAGGAGCTTCTCGACATCCTCACGATACCTAAGTCGATGCTACCTGAAGTAAAGTCTTCCTCCGAAGTATATGGCAAAACAGTGGATTATCATTTCTTTGGTGAATCCGTCCCAATCGCTGGGATAGCAGGTGACCAACAAGCAGCTTTATTCGGACAGGCATGCTTTGCTGAAGGAATGGCGAAAAACACCTATGGAACAGGATGTTTTATGCTAATGAATACCGGTGAGAAAGCCGTAACAAGTGATCATGGACTTTTGACGACGATCGCTTGGGGAATAAATGGCAAGGTAGAATATGCTTTGGAAGGAAGCATCTTTGTAGCAGGATCAGCTATTCAGTGGCTTAGAGATGGAATCCGAATGATAAAAGATGCAAAGCAAAGTGAGGGTTATGCAACAAAGGTTGAGTCATCTGATGGTGTTTATGTTGTCCCAGCATTTGTTGGCTTAGGGACGCCTTATTGGGATAGTGATGTAAGGGGTGCTGTCTTCGGACTAACAAGAGGGACAACGAAGGAGCATTTTATACGCGCTACATTAGAAGCATTGGCATATCAAACTAAAGATGTTATAGCTGCGATGGAGAAGGATTCTGGGATAGAGCTAAAAACATTGCGCGTCGATGGCGGGGCTGTTAAAAACCAATTCCTTATGCAATTCCAAAGTGATGTTTTAGATGTTCCAGTTGAAAGACCTGCAATCAATGAGACAACAGCATTAGGTGCGGCATACTTAGCAGGACTAGCAGTCGGATATTGGAAGGATCAAGCAGAGATTTCAAACCAATGGAATCGAGAGCGATTATTTGAACCGCAAATGGATTCGGAAGTAAGGACACAATTATATAATGGCTGGAAAAAGGCTGTTCACGCAGCAAGTGTATTTAAATGAGTTTGTTAAAAGGATGTAAATAGCGGGAAACGCGATGGTCATAATTGAAATGACAGATTATCTATGATTAAATAAAAGTATAAGTTAATATTCCGGTAGTAGAAATTTGAGAGACCATAAAAGCCATTATTCGTTTTGAGTAATGGAGTTTGTGGTCTCTTTTTATTTGGATTAAAAAAAACAGGGGAGTGGAGATTAATGACTTTTTCAAGCTTCAATCGAAAGCAAATTCTCGAACAGATGGAAAACGAAAGCTTTGATGTACTAGTCATTGGAGGCGGTATTACAGGATGTGGAATTGCACTTGATGCAGCAACACGGGGAATGAAGACCGCCCTAGTAGAAATGCAAGACTTTGCAGCGGGAACGTCAAGTCGCTCAACAAAGCTAGTTCATGGAGGGCTCCGTTATTTAAAACAATTCGAAGTGAAAATGGTCGCTGAAGTAGGGAAAGAGAGAGAAATTGTGTATGAAAATGGACCACATGTCACAACACCTGAGTGGATGCTGCTTCCAATTCATAAAGGAGGAACGTTTGGGAAATTCTCCACATCCATCGGCCTTTTAGTGTATGACTTTTTAGCAGGTGTAAAAAGAGGTGAGCGCCGTTCCATGCTAAGCAGGGAAGAAACAATTAACCGTGTTCCACTTGTTAAAAAGGATGGATTAAAAGGTGGAGGCTATTATGTAGAGTACAAAACAGATGACGCACGTTTAACAATTGAAGTTGTCAAGGAAGCGGTGAATAAAGGAGCAAAGGCAGTTAATTATACAAAGGTAGAACAATTTATATACGAAGATGGAATGGTTAAAGGGGTAATTGCTGTTGACCAATTATCAAATAAATCTTATTCGATCTACGCAAACAAAATTGTCAACGCAGCAGGTCCTTGGGTAGATTCATTGCGAGAACTAGACAATTCAAAAAAAGGGAAGTCCTTGCAATTAACGAAAGGAATTCACCTAGTTATAGACCAAAGCCGCTTCCCGCTTAACCAAGCTGTTTACTTTGATACACCAGATGGCCGGATGGTCTTTGCAATTCCACGGGACGGAAAAACGTATGTAGGTACAACAGATACTGTTTATACAGGGGATATGGTTCATCCAAGAATGACCAAAGATGATCGTAAGTACGTTATTCAAGCAATTAACTATATGTTCCCTTCCTTAGACATATCCGTAGACGATGTTGAATCAAGCTGGACAGGGTTACGCCCACTCATTCATGAGGATGGAAAGGATCCTTCTGAAATTTCACGTAAAGATGAAATATGGACATCTGACTCAGGGCTTGTCACAATTGCAGGTGGAAAGCTAACAGGCTATCGCAAAATGGCTGAAATTGTAGTGGATCTCCTTGCTAAGCAATATCGAGAGGAAGGAAAAGGATTTTCTGCATGTATAACGAAAAAACTCCCTATATCTGGTGGGGATGTTGGAGGCTCTAAAAACTTTCCAGCCTTTATCAAAGAAAAGGCAAAGGAGGGTACTGAACTTGGTCTGACATATACGGAAGCAGAAAAGCTTGTGAAACGTTATGGGTCGAATGTAGACAAAGTATTCAAATATAGTAAAAGCTACTTCGAACATTCTATGAAAGAGGAATTACCGCTTTATCTCTATTTACAGCTAGCTTATTCGATTAACGAAGAAATGACTGCAAAGCCTATTGACTTTTTCAACCGCCGGACAGGTGCATTACTATTTGATATTCATTGGACAAAAGAGTGGAAGGATAAAGTCGTTGCTTTTATGGGAACTGAATTAAAGTGGACAGAGGAGCAAAAAGCAAAGTATCAAAAAGAGCTAGAACAGCATATAAAGGATGCAGCTACAGCTATCGAATAGGGCGTAGAGTAGTTTCAAAAAAATCTTTCAATTGCACTGTTATCTATTTTTTGCAACCTTAGAGTCCTTTATGAAAAGGTCTAAGGTTGCTTTACTTATTTAGAATATCTTCTATTCCATCTATTAGCCTTTAACTATTTCCCTTATGATAACGATACTCCAATTCATCTATCTGCTCATTATATTCAACAGATAAATCATGACCTTTAAAAAACCATAAGTCTGATTCTTCAATAAAAAAAGTAATGCCATCTTTAACGGTATGCACAGCGGCATTTTTCGAATCATTATCGATTGTAAAGGCAAGGGCATACCCCTCTTGAATAGGACTTGTTCCGTAAATTTGTGAAAAAAATCGAACTTTATTTCCTGTTTCTAAGCCGACTTCTTCTTTAAACCAATGTATTGCTTTCTCACTAATCTCTATTTTCATTGAAAACCGATCCTTTTATGATGGATTTGCTTGCAACAGCTATTAATAAACATCTCTTTGATATCTATTACTTTTTTTCATTTCATTCAATTGTTCTTCTGCTTCTTCTAAGCTTATGTTTCCTTCGTTTGATAAGATCTCGATAAGCGTATTGTGAACATCCTTCGCCATATGCTCCTTATCTCCACAAACATAAATATGGGCACCAGCTTGTATCCACTGATACAATTCCGCACTCGTTTCCTGCATTTTGTTTTGTACATACACCTTTTCCGCGGTATCACGTGAGAAAGCGGTTGTTAATTTTGTAAGTGCACCGTCTTTTTGATATTTTTCAAGCTCATCTTGATAAAGAAAGTCTGTTTTTGAATGTTGAGCTCCGAAAAACAGCCAAGATCTTCCACTTGCATTTGTCATTGCACGTTCCTGAATAAAGGCGCGGAAAGGGGCAATACCAGTACCAGGACCAATCATGATAATGTCTACATCATTTGACTCTGGCAGTTTAAAGTGTTTATTTTGTTGAATATATACTGGAAGTGTATCACCTTCTAAAACACGTTCCGAACATTGAACAGAGCAAACACCATTTCTATTCCGTCCATGAGCTGTATAGCGTACAGCACTTATTGTTAAATGCACTTCATCAGGATATGCCGAAAGACTGCTTGAAATCGAATATAGACGTGGTGGCATTTTTCTTAAAAGTGAAACAAACTCCTGTGCCTCAACATTGCATGGACCAAAATCCTGTATTAAATCAAGTAAATCACGTCCATACATATACTCTTTTAACGATGCGGCATTTTCTAAAGAAACAAGACTCTCAAGTTCTTTATTATCAACAAGCTTTGAGAAGTTTTGTACGATTTTCTTTGTCAATAACGTAATTTCAAAGTATGTTGTTAAAGCATCCTTCAAGGAAAGCTCTTCACCTTTGTTATTGATAATGACCTTCTGTTCTGCATCCCAATTCATTGCAGAAAGGAGAGACTCGACTAATTGTGGGTCATTTTCTGGAAAAATCCCAAGAGCATCTCCAGGAAGATAAGATATGCCTGATCCCTTTAAGGATAATTCTAGATGTCTAGTTTCTCTATTTGAGCCAGCACCATTTAAGTTTATATTTTTTAAAACCTTTGCTCGAAACGGATTGTTTCTGGTGAATAGTTCTTTGTTTTGTTGATCTGTTTGACTACCATTCATATTTTTCACCTATCTCCTAACTTTATTTTAACGCTAGAAAGCATGTTTTCTTTGAATAAATCGCTATCTATTATGTATTATACAGTTAAATGTCATATTCTCTAAACTCACATTCAATTATACGATGATTTTATTATAAGTTACTCATTTGCACTTTTTCAACTGATAAGTATAAAAAGTTTTAATGTATAATTTGTATAGAAATTACAATTTTCTCGCCAACCGTTAAAGAATGGTTCCGCGCAGAGAATAATTATCAAGAAGGATACCATTCCGATAAATTCCGTCTAGAAAATATCGAGTGGAAAATCAATTTTACCGGTAACATGTATTTTGTAAAGGAGGGAAATGAATGCTACAAAAGTTCAATCATTTAATGGACTACATTGAAGCACATTTGACAGAGGATATCTCGGGAAAAGAAATATCGAAAATTGTCGGGCTATCTGATTATCATTTTAAAAGAATGTTTTCGTATATGGCCGGAATGTCATTGAATGAGTATATCAAAAATAGGCGATTATCAGCTGCAAATGTTGAATTAATTAACGGGGCAAAAGTAACAGATATTGCCTATAAATATCGTTATCAATCTATCGAAGGGTTTTCCAGAGCTTTTCGTGAATGGAGTGGCTTTTTACCTTCAGAAGTAACGAAAAACAAAATTCAAAAATCATTTCCCAAATTTTCATTCTACATCGATATAAGAGGAGGGATTTCAATGGAATTTAAAATTGAAAAGAAAGAGAAGTTTCATATAGTTGGTGTCTCGAAAAGAGTGCCAATCCAATTCGAAGGTGAAAATCAAGCTATCATAGAGCTAGCCAAGTCAATAACCGAACAACAAAGAAATGAAATGCATCAATTAGCTGATGTATATCCTCATTATGTCTTAAATGTATCGTATGATTTTGATGATGGTTACTTGGAGGAAAAAGGCCACCTAACCCATATGATTGGTTTTGCCACGACAAAGGAAAATCCTTTCGCTGATTTAGAACAACTTACAATTGAAGCAAGCTTATGGGCAATCTTCCCAAATCAAGGCCCGTTTCCCGCTACACTTCAAGAAACTACCGCGAAAATTTACTCTGAATGGCTGCCTTCATCAGATTATGAAATAACAGATCTACCTGGCATCTCTTTTACAAAGCACAATGGTACTTCGGAAAATGTATATAGTGAAATTTGGATGCCAGTAAAAGAGAAAAAATAGCTAGTGGGAAACAAGGGTTAGTATGCCGTTAAAATCTTTATTTATAATAATGGACCAGTTAAAATAAATTTAACTGGTCCATTATTAGTATAGAAGGTGTTTTATGAAGGAAAAATTGATTAAAATGTTTAAGAAAGTTAATTTATCATTGGTGTTCTTTGCTACATTCTTATCTGTTATTTTATTTGATTTAGACGTAAAAATAGCTCTTATTATATATTCTGTTATAACTTTTATAGATATATTGATTGTAATAGATGAAAAGAAGTATAAGCAGGTTATGTATAACTTAATTGCTTTAATAGGATTATTTGTTTTATTTATATTTGTAGATCGAATCTAGTTACAAAATGATAGATTATAGAAAGAGGTAAGGAGATAAAGACTAGTGGAATAATGTGTATTATATAAACTTATATTTTAAATTTTCCATTGAGGAATATTAAATAGATAGTTGAAACCTTATTCTTACTATCCTTAAAAAATTGTGAACATGCCTAATTATTCCAACCCTTTGGGACTTTAACAATAACATAATCTCCCGTCCACATTTCAGTAGTTGCGATTAGTGTGTCATGATTCTTTTCAAAAATATAGCCACTACCCTCTTGAGTTTTGAAATGCCACCCATTGTTGCTAATCATTTCCTTTAAATTTCGGTAAGCTCGTCCTTGTTCCATCCTTGTAATAAACCACTCATAATCATTATCATCGTCTATTTTAACAATCTCTTTCGAAGAATCATTCAAGGAATCTATGACTTCCTTTTTGCTTACAGTATCGATAGGTAGTGGTGGATAATAAAATTTACTATTAAATGCATAAACACCTAAAACAATTACCAAAACTCCAGCTAACACTAACCATTTATTCACTAGGTACCTCCTTTTTAGCAAACCTACATCGGTAGTAAAGCAAAAGAGTTGTATATGACTATAATAGATTATTTTTCTTAATTGCCATATAAAAACACCGATCTATACTGTTTTCTTTAATTTTACCAAACTATGGTAATCTTTGCGTGAATAAAAATGATTGGAATCTTTTTTTCGGCCAAACTATCTTATAAAACTCACCTCTGAGATGAAAAAGCCGGAGAAATTTTAAGACGAGAAAATTTCATCGGCTTTGACTATTTTTATGAATAATATAAATTCCCCCCGTTCAATTCCAAAAAATACATTTGTCATCATGATATACTCACGAAAATTTACTGGTGATTCATACGTTGCATTATTGACTAATACATTTGCTGTTCCAAGCGTATTTTTAGCTGTATTCTAATAAAAAACAATGTTGTTTTTTATTACTTATCTTTGTCTTCACCTTTACTCTAATTCAACAGAATCCTCCATCTCCTTTTTGATTCCTAATTGTTCTTCTCCCCAATAGAAGATTGCATCTAATAACGGTATTAGTGATAATCCCTTTTCAGATAGACTATATTCTACTTTTGGAGGCACCTGAGGATATTCTTTTCGGATAACTAGTTGATCCTTTTCCAATTCCTTCAATGTATTTGTCAGTGTTTTATAGGAAATAAAGTGAATCATTCGCTTTAACTGATTATAGCGTATTGGAGTATTACTTATATGTAAGGCATATAAAACTGTCATTTTATATTTTCCACCAATTAATGACAGAGTGTAACCAAAACCAGTATTCTTCAAATCTTCATTAAATACATATGATTCTTTTTCCATTTTACACTCTCCTTTAGGTTAGTATCGAACTTAAATTACCGTACTTGTAGAAAGTTATACCATACTATAAAATGACTGTACATCAATAATAAGTACAAAAAAGGGTTATGGAACCTTGAGGCATTTGGCGTCATAACTATACCTAAAAACAATAGAAATTTAATCCATAGCAAAAGTTTAAAATATAATGTGAAAGGACGAGGAGTTATGCTGAAAAACCAATTAGAAATAAATAATGAAAACGAAAACAAAAGCTTGGATGTGTTCATCATAGGGATTACAGGCAAGGTTGGCGGTCTGCTTGCTGAGAAGCTTCTCGTCAAAGGAGATACTGTACGTGGGCTCGTGCGTCGTGATGAACAACAAGTAGCGCTTGCAAAGCGTGGCATAAATACTATAGTCGGAGAGTTAACCAGCATGTCCATTGATGTCCTAGCGACGGCCATCGGGAGCGCAGATGTCGTTGTTTTCAGTGCAGGATCTAATGGCGGAAACGTGGAGACTACAACAGCAGTTGATGATGAAGGTGTGACAAAAGCGATTGAGGCAACTCTCCGAGCGGGAGTTCAGCGTTTTACTCTTGTTTCGGTATTCCCAGAGTCTTGGCGGGAACGAAATCTCGGAGATGAGGTTGAATTTTATTTTGCCGCAAAGAAGAAAGCAGACATCACGCTAAGTCGAAGTAAACTTGATTGGCTGATTCTTCGCCCATCATTACTTGTTGACGATCCTGGAATTGGCACTGTGTCACTGGGACCAGCAGAGCTTCACGGACAGATACCTCGCGCTGATGTCGCCGAAACTCTTGCTGAGTTGCTTCACGAATCTCGGATTAGTCGGCAGATTCTCGAACTAAATACGGGGACTACTCCGATTCGAGACGCGGTTAATTCTAACGTCCGTCGTCTTTAATCATACTGAATCAGAGTGTACAACTGGAATGTAGACAGAGAGAACCTGTAACTAATGATCCAATAGGACTTTTAATAGTCTGACTCCTTAGATGAACAGACATCGAATTGTCTTGGGAGCTATTGCTCACTCGGCCTACTATCTCGTTTCGATACGAAAAATGATCAAAGCGATTAATACCCCAATCGAAACATGAGCATTAAAAAGCTCCAAGGAATCATTCCTTGGAGCCTTCAGCTTGTAGAGAACCCCTTAGTTTTCTAAAAGCTCTATCAGTCCATTCATTAAGAATGAAAGATTGTCCATACGACTATGTAGTAGCTGAAGCAACATATAAAAAAATCATTAAGACTGAGTTTGTCAATCGGCGGCATTTTGATAGTTTAGAAAAGTACCCGAGCTGTATGATTGTAAATACAAATGTATAATTATGACGCTACCTAAGTTATGGTTTTTTAATCCACTTAAGGATAGCCCTAACCAATAATTGACCTAAAAAATAAATGAAAGAAGTAATCAAAATTACTTTATCTCTATCAAAAGGTTTAAACCAATATGTATCATTTTCTATAAACTTAGATGCTAAATAAAATGATATTAGACTTTGAACAATTGAAAGAAGGAATATTTTTAAAAAACTCATATTTCTAGTAGTGATTGCTGCTAAGGTGACAAAAAATAAAAAACCTACAAATAAAAAAGGTGCATTTTGATCTTTCAAGTGCTGACCATATTCGTAAAAGTGGAATAGAAAAGGTACTGGAATTAATAAGATAATATAGTTCAAATATTTCATATTTTGTCTCCTCAAAAAAGTCTACAACTATATATTTTATCACATATGTTAATATATGGTAATGAATAATCTGATTAATATTTCAGTAACAGTTTCTGCTTTTTAAATTATCTGTCTCTTTAGTAAAAAGAGTTTTTTATTTATCTTTTATATTCGTTATTTTAATTACACTATAATAAACAATCCAAAATAGTAGAATGATAAATACTGAATAATTTTTTTTATCCTCTGGCAATAAAACTAAAGCTAGAATAAATAAAAAGACATTAGGAATTAGTAAAATCCAATATAATTTCCGTTTGGTCATTTTTTAAATCATCTCCTTTTGTATAAAAAATGCGATACCTCCTTATTGAAGTATCGCCACACGATAGGTAGACTCTGTAATAACTTATTGCAGATTGGTTAAAAATGATTGGAAATAATTTCGAAATGACTTGTTTACTTAATATAGCTGCTACATTGAAGAAGATTATCGATACATACAACAGAAATAATAACTTTTCACAAAGTAGCAACCCCTTTTTTACTTAGTCACCAAATTCGCTTTCTTCGCCCCCACTAAAATCGTAACAATGATACTACAAATACTAATAATAGCACCTAGAGCCCCGTTAAGAATTACCCAAATACTAGGGATTATAAAGCCTACTAGAACAAGGCCTAAAAATCCAAAAACGAAAAATACCTGATAAATAGCAGATATGATTCTTAGTACGAGAAGATTAAAAAACGAAAAAATCAAAGGTAGTAAAAATAGCACGACTAGTATTCCAGCATTTAACCACATAATGGCTGGTTCATCGAATGAAACAGTATTAGGGCCTGTTGGATATTTAGCAGCTAATAATAAAGCTGTAATAGCTAATATCAAAGTGATAAACACCATAGAAAATCTTTTTACCATAACAAATACTCCTTTTTAGTCTTTACGTATAAAGTCTTTACTCTAAAATATAAACTTAGTAGCTTGCTAGGTGCTTAAGTTAAGTGTGAGACTCCTGCAGGAAGGTGAGACCCGATTTACACTGAGGGAGGATCGACACCTACCACGCAGAAAGCAAACACTGCACATCTATCAAACTAACAACTAATTAAAGGCAACAAAAGTGAGCACTATCACAATTTTTCGTTCAGTGCATTTTTTCACAAACTTGAGTTTTAAAGGTACCCCATTTGTACATAAAAGGTCGCCAAATACAGAAAGATGTACTCTTTCTAGTGTATGTAAAATGATGAGTGAGTTTAAACGGGGCGAATAAAATCTCCTTGAATAGGCTCTAAACCATTCTCAAAACGAATACGAATGGATTGACCATTTGCGTAATGAGGTGAATTCATTACTTGAAAATGCAAATGAGGTTCAGTCGAATTACCGGAATTTCCACATTGCCCTATCAACTGTCCACGCTTTACGGACTCTCCCTCTTTCACAACGATAGAATTTTCTTTTAAATGTGCAAGCATACTATATTCATTGTTTTGATGTTCAATGACAACACAGTTTCCTTCAGGCTGGCTTGTGTCTGTTTCGCCAATTTCATTATCCTTCATTCCATCGATTATTTTTACAACCTTCCCATCTGCTGGTGCGATGATCTCTTTATTAAAGGCATAATAATTTTCCTTTTTGTCCATAGAACCATTGTAAGATTGGCCATCCTTCAACATGATTAAATCATACGCATACCTTTGATCTTCATGGACATAATGATAATTAATAAATTGGTTTGTGCCTCCCCAAAAAATAAACCATTCTTCCTTTATCGGCATAATATAACTATTCTTCGTATATTGTCGGTCACTTTCCGGATAGGTAACAAATGGTGCAAGATATAATCCATGAATCGTGTTACTGCTATCAGACGCAACACTAATGATTTTTTCTCTTTTACTATCTAGCCACAAATATTGCGTTATATTGTTAGTTAGGCTTGTGCTCATTTCTAACGTATAGCTCTCCACGCCACTATTAAAGGACTCTCCAAACTCAATAAATTGCTCGAGTGATACTAATTTTTTAAACTCCTCAGTTGTTTGAGCATAAATGATTGTAAACTCTTTATTTAAGAAGTTATATCCGAAATCTTCAGGTGAGACAATGAATGTATTTCTTTCTGCCATATAAATACCTCCTCATTCTTTATCTATAATACGAGTGAAAATGGGAAAAGTTTCTAGAAATTAACCTTAATTTAACAAATGTTGTGGTTGTTCCTTTGCTGGCCAGTACTTTTGATAAATAAAAAAAGCTACCATTATTGATGGCAGCTTGATATATAAGTAAAAGTACATATTAATTTAATAGTAATTCTTTTCTAATTAAGTTAACGACAATTAAATAGATATAAACCGGAGTTAAGATTGTGACATAGGGGGCCAGCTCATTTAATGGTATATCAAGGCATATAATAAATACTACTCCTACAATGCTATAAGTAATAAATGATAGGATAAGCTTATATTTCCTGGAACTTATTTTACATATTTTTAACAAGACATCATTGATTAAGGTTGTTGGGAGTCCTAATATTAGATAGATCAATCCAAAGAAGAGAGGATAGAACCAAAAAATATGTAATGTAAAACCATAATTATCAGGTGAAAAGAATTCAAGATCAGTAAAAAAATTAGTGATGAAAAGTATAGCTACTGAGACTGGAGATGAAATAAGAATAGCTAGAAGAATTTTATTTAAATAGCTCATTTTCGTACTCCTTTTTTAAATTGTAATCCTTTGATATATTATAATATATTTCCTAAACACTTTTCCCTCTTTTTGAGATTGGAATCCATTGTTTAATATCCCCAGTCATCAACACGCCAATGATCACTTTTACTATCCCTTATTAATATCCACTGCCAATCGGATTGAGTTGAGTTCGGCTCGAAACTTCCATCGCCGCCGGAAGAATTTACTTCAAAGTTAGATAATAAAATAATTACATTTTCTTCCTTTATGCCGTTTGAAGCTCCATTGCCATATTGTAAATAATCTTTAATAAGTCTATCTGATTTGCTTTCCGAATACCATAATTCCGTAAGCTTACATCCTTGAAATGATATGAATTTTTTCTTAACACTTCCTATTGCTTCATTGATTTCCTTCTCAGTAAACTTAGTAGATTCACCAATACTTACTTGAACATTATTGGTTTTACCAATTTGGCTATATATCAAAATTGACAACAAAACGACTATTATACTAAAAGAAAATATGGTCTTTTTCATATTAAGCTCCATTACTAGTTTAGATTTGTTGGAAAATGTTCTTTTACTAGACAAGGAGAATTACTCCTATTTTTTCTTCAATAAACTCAAATGTATCATGAATTACCTTTCCACGATAAACCTGGTGTTTCATTCAACTTTTGTATTCTCCTTCTTAACTTTTTCCCTCGAAAAACCTAAATATCGAGTTCCTTGAAAGGTTAACATCCCAATGTCATCTTCGGAGAGTAAACCATACTCTTTTCCCGAAACATGGAACTCCAAACGGTCACCACTTTCGAACTCGAAAGTTACAAAGTATTTTGTATGTGTGCTTGAAGAATGATGGTGATGGTCATCATGATGATGCATATTTGTACGTCTGGAAACATCTGCTCGCTTTGATGTAACGATAGCTTTTACACTTAGTCTTGGAGACTGCTCATTTTTCTGCCACTGACCAATCCCTTTGAAAGCTGAAAATAATATTCCACCAATAACGAATACAAAAATAATGCCAATAAAAATAGGGACGATTTCAAACATAGGATCATCCATGAAAAAGGGATCTGACATGTAAAAACTCCTTCCGTACATCTATCATTAAATTGCATATGTAGTATATAAAATTTATTCATTCTATTTTAGCATTATTTTCCTATTTGGAAACTATTCAGTTCAATAAAAAATGCGTCACCTTTTGTGGTCACGCAAATTTTCAAAAACTACTCCCAAACTTTGTCTAATTTATCGGAATAGAAATCAATTGCCTTCTTATAACTTATTATTTCAGCGTCATTTGTTGTCTCAATTAAGCATTTTAGTAACAGCTCCATCGCTTTACTATGCTCGTTTAAATTATATAAGGTCATCGAATAGAAGGTTTTCATTGCTCTATTAGTAGGGAATAATTCAATTGCTTTTTGAAAGGTCGTTTTGGACTTTTCATATTCTCCTAATGTTCTATATGTACTACCTAACCCTAAAAAAGCTCCTTCAAGTTCCTCTGAGGACAAACCTAGCTTGATTGCCTTTTCATAAAAAGGTACGGCATTTGCTTCTTCACCTAATACGTCAAAACTCCAGGCGCATTGATAGTTGATCGTGCCATTATCGGGGAACTCCTGTACCAATTTTAAAAGTAATTTATTCGATTCTTTATAATTTCCTTTTTCTCGTAAATTGATTGCTCTCTCTAATTCCCTTTCCATTATTCTTTCATCTCCAATGCGCTATCAGATTATTATTCTCGTAAAGATTATAATTTCTTTTCAAAAAAGGCTAAGGATAATTGTTCATTTACACTAACTTCTTTAATGAGTTGAAATCCATTCTTTTTATAAAAATTTACGGCTGGAGTATTTTTAGAACCAGTTGCTACCTTCATTATTTCAGCCTTGAAATTGCTTTCAATAAAATTTAAAAGCAACTGAGCGATTCCTTTTCTAAAGTGTTTTGGATGAACGATTAGTCTGTGTATATCAATTTCAGCATCGTCCGCTTTGAAAGACAAAGCACCACATAGTTCTTCATCTTCATAATAACCAATGAACGTTTCCTCGCAATTTTGCAACGTATGAACAGTATCCTTTAATGGTGGTATATCATATGAACCTATTATTTCTGCTTCTACCTTATATGATGGTATTTGAATGTTTAAAACGTCTTCAGCGTGTTTTCTATTAGTAATGTCAATTGTTTTTATCATATGGACTCCTTATATAATTATTTTCATCTTTATAAATAATTTTTAAAAAGGCTATTGCTTTACCTTTGGGAATAGTAGTGAGATGGTAAGCCCAGAACCAAGCTCTGATTTTGCTTCCAACTGTATAGCTAAATCATTAGCCATCCTGCTAACTAAAAAGAGTCCCATACCTGTTGCTTCTCTTGTATAAGTACCTCTCCTTCCAGTAAAGCCCTTATCAAAAATAAATGGTAAATCTTCTTCAAATACGCCAGGACCATTATCACAAATATGCAAAATGGTTTGATTACCTGCTTCATCATGCACTGTTTCAAATTGTAATATTGGATGTTCCTGATTTTGTGTAGCGTGCTTCGTACTATTAGTGATGATTTGTTCTAAAATAAAGGCTAATCCTTTCCGGTCAGAGAAAATTTCCGCCTCATCACCTTTGAACTGTATTTGAAAACCTGCTTCATCTAATATTGGTTGATGGTTTTCAATTGTCTGTTTACAAAAAGCTAGTAAGCTTATAGACACAAAAATATAATCCTTATGAGCAGCCCCAAGTCTTGCAAAATAGAGGATGCGCTCTACATCTCCAAGCATCTGCTCTCGAATATGGAGCATACGCTGTCGAACAAGGGGAGACATTTCGTCACTGCGGTTATCTAAAATTAGTGTCATCAAGGAGAGAGGCTTTTTAATTTCGTGAACCCAGCCTTCTATATAATTTTCATACTCGTTCAACTCAATAACTTGCTCATTAAGCTCCGCCTGATAGGATCTTATGGCACTCCCTATTCGACGGATAACAGGCCAATGTGTTCTAGGAGATACCTTGCATAATATTTCTTCATTCGTCTCAGTCGCTTCTAATAAAAAATTTTGAAAGGCAGCTTCTATGATTTTTTGCTTTCTCATAATCATGAATATAGACATCGATATCATCGCTAGAGTAAAAACGATCATTAGCCCTACTAACACCTTAAAGGTTTCTGGGTAAGCCAACCAGGCTAAATAGCTAAATAGGAAACATGTAGCTATGAAAATAAGAAACCAAAGCTTATAAGCATTAAAACTATCATAGATTTGCTTTATCCAGTTCATCGTTCTCCTTGCCCCTTAAGTCTATAACCTTGGCCCCGCACTGTTTCGACTTGATTTTCCAGGTTTAATTGTCGCAGTGTTTTTCGTAAGCGAGTTAGATTTACTTGTAATGCATTTTCATCAATATACTGGTCTGTTCCCCATAAAAGCTCACTCAATGTAGACTTTGATACAACGTCAGGTCTATTCTGTACTAAAGCCAATAAAATTCTGCCTTCATTAGAGGATAATAATAATGATTCAGTTCCCTTATACAAAGTAAAGGTATTTGGGTCTAGCAAAAAATTGCCACCATCTATTAAACCGGGCTGTCCCGCAAATCTTCTAAGCAGGTTTTGAATGCGTGCTAGTAATCGATCTCGATTACATGGCTTTGTAAGATAATCATCTGCCCCTAAATGAAGACCATGTAATTCATCTTGTAATTTATCTCTGGATGTAAGGATCAATATCGGACCAATTCCTTTTGATTTAAGACTTTTGCAAATTTCAAACCCTGATTGTTCCGGTAAATTGATGTCTAATAAGACTAAGCCAGGTGCTAAAGCGACAATTTTAGGAATGATTTCATGGAAGTCATCAATTGCTAACACTTCATAGCCTGCTTTTTGTAACATATCCATTAACTCTTCTCTTAACAATGAATCATCTTCAACAATTATGATCCTCGCCACTTCAGCACCTCCTTCGATGTAATATTTCATAGTTCCTTAATCTATGTTAGGCTTCCACCGCAATTTATCTATTTCATGATCTGCCGAACGGGCAACTGCTACTCCATAAATCACAAAAATGACGATGACAATACATGCAAAGGAAAGGGCAATAGGGTAAAGTAACGCATTATCTTTAAAGTGAATAATAAGAAATGAAATCATCGCTCTTATCCCAACAGCACCACTCACGCACGCAAGAGACATAGGTAAAAGAAAGGTGAGCAATACCTGTCGATGCATCGACTTTTTCATTTGGTTACGTTTTGCCCCTAACATCGAAAGCGTTACATAGCGTTGTCCAGTCTGCTTCATCTGTGTCAAAAATTGTAAAGCCAATAACGTACAAGCAATAATCAAGAATAAGAATCCCATATATAAGACGGTATAGCTTCCGGCAACAACATAGAAGAGCTGGCGTCCAAAGTTTTGTAAATAACTTTCAAACTTGAAGCCGGCAGATTTTAATACATCTTTAGCCTCCATCATTGGGGTCATTAAACCTTGTTCGTCTTGCAGCTTTTGCGGAATGCGAAAATTCCAATATGACACATAGGTTTCCGTATCTAATAATTGTTTAAACATATCGTCAGGGACGATAAATGCCGAAAAAATTGGTACAGAACGGTCTGCTACTAATCCTCTCATTGGCAGGGAGGGGCGTATATAGATTGCTTGGTCATGAATGCTCATCAAGCTTTGCCCTTCATTAGCGGCCCTTTCAAGAATCCGATCTAGTACAGGCATGCTCTCAAGATTCTTCATAGGCATAAAATCTGGATTAAAGTATAAAGCAATTTCATTTGATTGCAGGTCCAGAGGTTTTTCTCCGATCGCCTTTAAAAGTCCGTTATAAGATGATTCAGGAATAAGGTAAGGTGTTCTTGTATCCATCTCCAGAACTCCAAAAAGATTAAGTGCTTCTGGGTTTTCCGAGCTGACACTATAACTTTGCGCTTCTCCAGATAAAATCTGCTCCTTATAGTTGCTTGGCAAAGCCATAATAATTTGCTCTCTTAATTTAGACCAATCAACTAATGACAATGGCATTCCATCTTCTGTTTGCTTATCCTGATGTTTCATCTTTCCAATTTCCAGGAGGTTTAAGTCCTCTACATATGGTACCATTTTTTCTGATGTAAGAAATTGCTTAATTTTCTGATTATCCCCATTAACGGTAAAATCATATACAGAGGAGGTTCTAGTAAAAACATTTTCTAAACTTATAACAGATGAAGTACCGTTTGCTATTAAAATAATAGACAATGTGATGAGAATAGAGGTTACAGCAACAGAAATATATCTATTTGCAATGTTCTCTTGAAATTGCCTTAATGTAAATGTGTGTAGATCTTCAGTTGATTTATGCTTAAACAAGCCTGCCAATAAGCCTAATAATTTTCCTAATCCCTTCATAAAAAGGATCGTTCCTACACTTCCAAGAGCCAATGCCACAAACAGAAGCAGTCCTCCAAAATCCATAAAGCGATATAAAACAATCCAATAGGCAACACCTAATAAGACAGAACCTACTAATATAGTAAGGATATTGCCTTTAAAATGCCCCATATTTTGCTTCTTATCCATTTGCCCATAAAGCAATTGCTGAACCTCTTGATTAAATAACTTTCCACCAAGAATGACTAATGCGAGAAACTGGATGAATAAAAACCCAATGATCGTAGAGATAACCGCACCTACTGATAAGCTTAGTTGATGACCGATAATTCCTTGTCCTACTAATCTAGAAACTGCTAAACTAATTAGTTCTGCTAAAAATGCGCCAATGAAAAGACCTAAAATGAGGGCGAAAATAGACGTAATGAACCCTTCTGCTAGAAGATGAAGAATAAGGCGCTCCTTGCGCATTCCTAGCATGAGATAAAGCCCAAACTCTTGACTTCTTCGATGTAATTGGTACCGATTCGCAAACAAAATCAAGAAAAACAATAAAAATAACGCAAATGCATATACAATTGGCATTTGAGCTAGCAGTTTATTAATGGAATCACTCTCAAACTCCTTCAGAAATAAAATAACATCCTGTCTACCAAGTGAAAGAATAATATAAAACGACGCAATTGCTGTTACAAGCGTTGCAAAGTAAATGAAATTCTCCTTACGACTACGTTTTGCATTACGATAAACAAGCCTAGAGAACATTTGCACTTCCACCTCCAAGCTGAGCCATTAACTGCAAAATTCGATCATAATAGTTCGCGCGAGACTCGTCATGCTTGCGTCGCAGCTCATGAAAGATGACACCATCTTGGATAAAAAGAATTCTAGAGCAAAAGCTTGTTGCATTCGGATCATGGCTAACCATCAAAATCGTTCTTCCACTTTCATGATTAATCCCCTCAAGCTTATTCATTAAGATTCGTGCAGAACGTGTGTCCAATGCTCCTGTCGGTTCATCTGCAAGAACAATATCTGGATCCGTAATTAAACAACGTGCAGCTGCTACCCGCTGTTTCTGTCCTCCAGACATTTGAGAGGGAAATTTATTGAGAATATCCGTAATTTCAAAGAAACTTGATAAATCATCTAGCTTAGCACGTGCCTTTGCAAAGTCCATCCCGTGAATAGACAGGGGTAATAGGATATTTTCTTCTCCAGTTAAATTGTCAAGCAGTGCAAAATCTTGAAACAAATAGCCGATTCGACTCCCCCGATACTCCGCTAAATCCTTACTATCAAAAGCACTGATGTTTTTTCCATTTAAAAGCACACGCCCAGAGGTTGGTTTTATAATTGTGGCAATACAGTTTAATAATGTTGTTTTACCAGAACCGCTTGGCCCCATTATACCTAAGAATTCTCCTGGGAGAATGTCAAAGCTAACACCGTTTAAAGCCTTTGTTACATTGTCTTGTTTACCATAGTTTTTTTGTAAGTCTTGAACCTCTAGTAATTTTCCTTGTCCGACCACTGTATATGACTCCTTCCATATGATCATTTTCGAAATTGCTAGCGAATGAGCTATACACATTATAACCAGTTATAATAGGCGAAAAATACTTACAGATGATGCAAGGATTGATGGGGCTGGTTTTATTAGTGTTGGAGAAATGGCTTAAAAATTACAAGTAATGCATTGGGGGGCATTTTAAGAGTTGTTAGCTAAGGGAAAGTAAATTCAACTGCGAAACAAAATGAGGATTTGCCGATGTTGTTTTATTTTTGAAAAGCCTGTTTCTGTATATAAAATGATAAAATTAAGAAACCAAGAATTGACTTTTTAAGAAAGGTGGGGGGATTTTGACTAAAATATATATTGCTCAAGACGAATTTAATTCGGACGAAGAATATATTTTATTTGAAAACATACAAAAAGTATCTAAATTATATATTGGACCTTCAGAATATGATGATTACGATAACGAAACAAGACAATTTTTATATGATTTTATATGCAAACAAGCTTTATTCCCAGTTTATCTTACATTTGAACCCTACAATGATTTAACTGAAGAAATCAAAAATACATTCCAAAAGGAGTGTATTCCATACTCTTTAAGATGTGAAAGTACAAAAAAGAAAAGCTTCCCCGTTTTCAACGCTATCATAAATGACGCACATACATTAAAGCTTATTTTAGATGAAACTTTTTGGATTGCTTCGTCCAATCAATTTTATGCATTTTCCTTCTCTGATCATATTAGGTACAAATTGGCGATTAAAAAAGGCATTTTTGGAGGCGAAAAGCCATATATGTTGCCGTGCTTTAATATGAAAGATACTACTACCATTATTAAGCTATGGCACGATGGACAAGGGTTTCACCTTTATACAAATGACCCCCGATATTCAACAATAGAAATGCTAACTAATCATTTGCCAAACGGGACGATAATAGAAAATAAGGTATAAAGAGGAGGGGATTCTCCTCTTTATTGCTTTTGACGGTTTGTTTTTTATCATATATCAGGTACAGTAAACTAAAAACCTATTTTGTTTTAAGATAGAATTTCTCTTTTAATTGAAGTAGGGTTAGAAGTATAAAGAATAAAAGTTTTTGTCTTTGTCTTAATGACTACTCTATCAGTAGTCCCATATGGTGTTCCAATTCTGATAGCCTCTTTTTCCACACCGCCATATGTTTCATCTAAGCTTACATCAAGAATGTCAGATATAGGTATTTCAACCTTTGAAAGCTGCCACTTAATAATAACGGAATCATTTGATTTCATAACATGTAAACCAAGCATATGGTTCGCCCTCCTAATTAAATAGACTAATCAAGCTATGTAATATCTATATACTTTATACGATCGTACGTTAAAAACGTTTCGTTTTATCAACTGAAACTACCAGTTTAGTACAATGAAACTTCAAAAAAAGCCAATCCGTCATGGATTGAACTGTATCCCGAATAATGGACACTTTTAAAAAAGTCCATTATTCGGGATTTTTGTGTTTTATCATAAAAAAACCTTTATAATCAAAACAAATAGAGTGAACGGGGAATGAGATATGAGTAAAATTATTTTTAATGAATTTCAACGTAAACAGCTAGAGAACAACCCAAATGTAAATCATGTATCTGATCGATCTATCTCGTACAAACCTGAGTTTAAAATCGCTGCCATTAAGGAAAATCAAAATGGCAAAGGGCCAATGGATATATTCATTGAACATGGATTTGACTTAGACATAATTGGTTCTGAAAAGCCTCAACAATGTTTAAAGCGTTGGAGAAAAACTTATGAAATGTATGGTGAGGAAGGTTTTAGAAATGAGCGTCGCGGAAAGGGAAGCACAGGACGTCCATCTTCGAAGGATCTTACTTTAGAAGACAAACTTAAAAAAGCAGAAGCACGTATTGCCTTCTTAGAGATGGAGAACGACTTTTTAAAAAAGTTAGAAGAACTAGAGAGGAAGGCGAAGAAACAAGACTAACATTATCAGAGAAGTTCCAACTAATTGAGGAGACTATTCGTAAACATGGTCTAATTAGGATGGTTTCCTATCTTTGTGAATTAGCTGCAGTAAAACGCAAAAGTTATTATGCCTGGCTTAAAGCTGAACCTAAGCGTATCAATAGAGAATGTAAGGATGAGCAGGATTTTATTCTAATAAAACAAGTCTATGATGAAAAAAATGGTAAATCAGGTGGACGAGCTATAAGAATGGTTCTAGAAAATGACTATTTTACTGTGATGAATCTAAAGAAAATCTATCGTATTATGAAGAAATTCAATCTAAAATCAAAAATTAGAAGGTCAAACCCTTACAAACGAATCGCACAGGCAACACAAGAACACCGAACTTGTTCTAATATACTGAATCGAAATTTTGCACAAAACGAGCCTGGTAAAGTGTTACTTACTGACATCACATATCTTTATTTAGAAAACGGAACACCTGTTTATTTATCATGTGTTAAAGATGGGTCTACACGTGAAATATTGGCTTATTATCTCTCAACCACATTAGAAATGAGGCTTGTTTATCGAACACTTGATAATTTAATTGATGCATTGGACGGAAACATCCACCCTGAAGCTATTCTCCATTCTGATCAAGGATTTCATTATACAAATCCAGAGTATCGACGAAGGATTAAGAAACTCGGGTTTATTCAATCAATGTCTCGGAAAGGAAACTGTTGGGATAATGCACCAATGGAATCATTTTTTGGCCACTTAAAGGATGAAATTGATACTTCTTCATGTCAATCTCTCACACAACTAAGAGAGGTAATTGAGGATTATATAGTTTACTATAATTCATACCGATATCAATGGGGATTAAAAAAGATGGCCCCGGAACAGTACCGAGGCCATCTACTAAGTGCATAAAGGACTTTTTATTAACTGTCTATTTTTAAGGGTACAGTTCAGATTAGCGGTAGCCTTTAGTTTATTTAATAGCTCGTTAATTGTTTTCGCCGAACTCTTTGATAGAGTATAGATAGTATTAGTATCATGTGAATTCATGATTGTTCCGTGTTCTTCACTTAGCCAAAGAAAATATGTTTCGTCTTCTAGTTCAACCTTATATTGTGGATCAACCATATTTACGATGCCTGTTTCTTTTTTTGCTTTGCTAAAGCCTTTTAAAATATCCCGAACGACCTTTGAATCTGTAATTGTAATCAACGAATCCTTCTGAGCAGACGAAAAATTCTTCATTTCATAAATGTTTACCTCTTTTATATTTTCAGTACCTTTGTTACAGCCAACTAAACTTAGTATAAAGATACAAGTTAAAACTAGCATTACGAAGTGTTTTTTCATTAATATCCCTCCATATTTTTTAGACGATGTTCCCTTAGATAAGTTACCGTTTTATTCCATTAGCTTGTTTTTTTATTTATAGGTCAATTAGTAGAGATTAGTACAATTATTTGTGAAGCGATGGAATATAACAAAGAGGTTGTATTTACTTATTATGATAAAGGAGATATTTAAGCTTTATATCGGACAAATTCATTTATAGATACAATCAGGCATGGATTAAGCCTAATAGATAATCATATAGATGTATTTATAATTAAGTTTGAAGATGTACTAGGAGTAGATTTTCACGAGGTGGAATAAGTATTCATATAATAAGTGAAAAGGAAGAAGATTTTTCCAGTTGTGGATGTGAAATATGGATATTGGTGCAAATTGATTCAAAAAAGACACCCAACTATAAAAAGTGGTTATATTAAAAAGATTTACTTTCATGGTAATGGTGGAGCTGATTATTATTTTATATTCTTTACATTAACGAATGGAACTGACGTAGAAATTGCTCAATTTCGTAGAGTAGGCGATGAAAATTGGAAACAGGTCAATATAAAACCTGAAGAAGAGTGTTTAACATAATTAATAGGCTTATAAATTATATACTTATTTTTCACCATTCTGCATCTTGTATTCAATAAACAGATAAAGTGATCTTCAAATCGAAGATCCTTTTTCTGTGTCGATACCATCACAAATGTTGACTTGATAAGAGGCAGCATTCCTGTAATAAGTGAAAATGAAATTTGATAGAAAAAAGACCTCTTGATAAGATAAATGTGTCCTGAGCCGGCCAGCTAAAGGAACAAAACATCTACTCGGAGGTCTCAAAATGAATTATAACCAAAATCATAAAATAGCTCAAATAACACCGAAAACCTTAATCATTGGTATTGATATTGCCAAACATCATCATGTAGCTAGAGCACAAGATTATCGAGGAATAGAACTTGGTTCTACTTGTTTTTTTGAAAATACACAAGAAGGATTTAGCTACTTCATAGAGTGGATTAAT